>JBDLPZ010000123.1:0-7866 GCA_039800825.1 Actinomycetota bacterium | reverse complement strand
CTCGCGTCGGGTGCACTCAACTGGAAGCTCTGGCATAGCGACGGCGTGCGCGTCGGCATTGGCACCGACGGCTGCTCCTCGAGCAACGACCTCGATATGTGGCAAGCCATCCGCCTGACCGGTCTCCTCGCCCGCCTCACCTCTGGCGAGCCAGACACAACTCCAGCTATCGAAGTTCTCCGTGGCGCAACCATCGAAGGTGCCCGCGCACTCGGCATGGGCGATCTCATCGGTAGCGTCGAAGTGGGTAAACGCGCAGACCTGCAGCTCATCAATCTCGATGCCGCGCATCTCACGCCAGTTCACGACGTTCATGCACTTCTCGTCTATGCGGCCGGTCGCGGCGACGTCAACGACGTCATTGTCGATGGCGAAGTCGTAATGAAGAATCGCAAGAGCACGCGCATCGACGAAGCGGAATTGCTGCACAAGTCGCGCGAACGCGGTGCCGCCGCCGCGAAGGCCGCGGACGAGGCCTAAGTGGACGCTGCATTTCAGCCTGCATTTCAGGGTGCGTCCGCGAACGAAGTCATCGCTGCGCTCAACCTCCAGCCACTCGATCACGAAGGTGCGTTCTGGGCGCCAGGCCCTCGCACCAAAGCATTGAGCAGCATCACCTCGCTCATCACCGACAGCGAAGACGGCTTCTCAGCGATGCATGTGTTGAGCATTGATGAAGGTTGGCAATGGCTCGGTGGCGCGCCGCTGACGATGCTGCAACTGCATCCAGATGGATCGATCACCGAGCACACTCTGGATGAAAACAATCGCCAACTCGTCGTGTCCGCAGGTGTGTGGCAAGGCGCGAGTACCAGCGGCGCGTGGACCCTCATCGCGTGCTGGTGCGCACCCGCGTTTGAGTGGGAACATTTCACCCTCGGCATGCGCGCTGCACTCACCGAGCGCTACGCAGACGCGGCAGCCCGTATTGAGGAGTTGACCCGTGGCTGACACAGTCTTGATTACTGGTGCAACTGGCACCATCGGCCGCGCGCTCGTCACCAAGTTCGCCTCCGTTGGCTACGACGTCGCGTTGCAGTTTCGCAAGAACGAAGACGCCGCCGACAACCTCATCGAGGCCGTCCGACTTCATGGTCGCAAAGCAATTGCCGTCGAAGCTGACTTCAATCTTCAGGACGTCGATTCGCTTAGCGAGGCTGTCGTCGGAACTGTCGGCGACCAACTCTCCGCTCCCAACGTCGTCGTGCTCGCGGCATCGGCTCAGGATGTCACCCCATGGGAAACGCTCAACGCTGAGCAGTGGGATCACATTTACGCCAACACCATCCGCGCTACCGCCGCGATGATTCGCGCCGCCTCCAACCAGATGCGCAACAACGGCAAGACCAACAACGTCATCGTTATCTTCGGCAGCATCGAAGGAATCCGCCCCAACATCAATCACGCGCCGTACGCCACGATGAAGGCGGCGATCCATCACCTCGTCATGGCAGCTGCGCATGAACTCGGACCAGACGGCATTCGCGTCGTCGGCATTGCTCCAGGTCTCGTAGATCGCGATGGTCTTGAACACGATTGGCCGCACGGCGTGCAGTCGTGGAACAAGTCGTCCGCACTCGGTCGACCATTGCGCGCCGAGGAAATCGCAAACGTCACGGCATTCGTCGCATCGTCTGCCGCCAGCGGCATCACCGGCATCACGATTCCAGTCGATGCTGGATGGTCAGCACACCCAGGCTGGTAGTCGTAGAGTGAACCCGCGCAAAGGAGCGCAGGCAATATCGCAGGGAATGGATTCGAAATGCACGCGGTAGAAATCATCATCACCAAGCGCGATGGCCACGAGCTCTCTGACGAGCAAATCAAGTGGATCATCGATGCCTACACGCGTGGCATCGTTCCCGATGAACAAATCGCATCGCTCCTGATGGCCATCGTGTGGCGCGGCATGACTGGCCGCGAACTTGCGACGTGGACCCAGGCGATGATCGACAGTGGCCAACGCATTGACCTCTCATCGGTCTCGCGACCACTCGTCGACAAGCATTCAACTGGCGGCGTCGGCGACAAGATTTCGCTTCCACTCTGTCCGCTCGTCGCGGCATGCGGTGGCGCAGTGCCTCAACTTTCTGGCCGCGGTCTCGGCATCACTGGTGGAACTCTCGACAAAATGGAATCCATCGCTGGTTGGAACATGATGCTCAGCAACGAGCAGATGGCAGCACAACTAGAGTCGCTCGGCGTCGTGATCTGCGCGGCCGGCGCTGACCTCGCACCCGCAGACAAGAAGCTTTACGCCTTGCGCGATGTCGTCGGATGCGTCGAAAGCATCCCGCTCATTTCCTCCTCAATCATGAGCAAGAAGATCGCCGAAGGCACACAGAGCCTGGTGCTCGACGTCAAAGTCGGCAGCGGCGCATTCATGAAGACTCTCGACAACGCCCGCACGCTCGCTGAGACCATGGTCGGCATCGGTCATCGCGCGGGCGTCAACACCGTCGCACTGCTCACCAACATGGACACCCCGCTCGGATACACCGCTGGCAATGCCCTCGAAGTCCGTGAGTCACTCGAAGTTCTCAATGGCCGCGGCCCAGCTGACGTGCGCGAACTGACGATCCGCCTCGCCGAAGAAATGCTCACCGCAGCCGGCCTCGATATCACCAAGCCGGAGCACAACCCGACTGCCGCGCTCGATGACGGCCGCGCTCTCGCGGTCTGGAACGAGATGGTGCGTGTGCAGGGCGGCGACCCAGACGCAGAACTGCCGACCGCAGCGCATCGCCGCGAAGTGCGTGCGACCGCCAGCGGTTTCGTCACCAAACTCGACGCCTACCCAATAGGTGTCGCGGCGTGGCGGCTCGGAGCAGGTCGTGCTCGCAAAGAAGACGCCGTCTCAGCTGGCGCGGGTGTCGTGTGGCATGTGCGCGAAGGAGACTCGGTCACTGAAGGCGACCTGCTCTTCGAACTTTTCGCTGACGACGAATCCCGTTTCGACGGAGGTCTTGAGGCGCTCAGCACGGCCGTGACTATCGGTTCAGAAGCGCCAGCGCCTCGCGAGCTCATCCTCGACAAAATCACATTTGTTCACTAAGAACTGTGACGGATGTGACTCGTGTGACAACAGGGTTACACCTTTGCAACGCTTTTGTTGATTAGCCCACCCAGTGCTCGACATTTCACTTTCGTCCGATACTTTCTGCGCTATCGCCGTCGATGAGCCCCTTCGCAAGAAGAGCGTCGCCGTAGCGAATTAGGCAACGCCCCGCGGGGCGTCGAGAGGAGCAATTCCCATATGATCGCAAAGCGTTTACTTGCGCTCGCAGCGGTCTCTGCGCTTGCACTTACTGCATGCAGCAGCGAAACCGCAGCACCAACCGACGCAGACTGTGCAAAGGCCGAAGTCCTTTGTGTTGGTCTCGTCACCGACCTTGGTAAGGTCGACGACAAGTCGTTCAACCAGTCAGCTTGGGAAGGTGCACAGGCTGCAGCTGAAGAAGCTGGCGGCATCTCAAAGTACGTTGAGACCACTGACACCAAGGACTACGCAGCAAACATCAAGCAGTTCACCGACAAGTCATACGACGTCATCGTGACCGTCGGCTTCTTGATGGCTGAAGCAACTGTCGAAGCTGCAAAGGCTTACCCAGACACCAAGTTCATCGGTGTTGACCAGTTCCAGGCTGAAACCGTTGACAACCTCACCGGCCTCATCTTCCCTGAAGATCAGGCTGGCTACGCAGCTGGTTACCTCGCAGGTCTCATGACCACCACCAACAAGCTTGGTCAGGTTCTCGGTCTGCAGATTCCTCCAGTTGAGAAGTTCGCAAAGGGCTTCGAAGCTGGCGCACTTGCTGCTAACCCAGCAGTCACCGTTGCAACTGTGTACCACCCAGCTGCTGACAACGCCTTCACCGACCCAGAGTGGGGTGCTGCTCAGGCTGCTACCCAGCTCGCACAGGGCATCGACGTGATCTTCGGCGCTGGCGGCAAGACCGGTAACGGTGCACTTGGCGAAATCGCAAAGGCTGAAGGTGCTGGCACCTCTGTCTTCTGCATCGGCGTCGACACTGACCAGTGGGGCACCGTGCCAGAGGCTCAGCCATGCTTGATCACCTCTGCAATGAAGCTCATCACCGCAGGCACCAAGGACCTCATCCTTGCTGCTAAGGACGGTTCAATTGCTGGCGGTAACTTCGTTGGCAAGACCGGTCTGGCTGACTACCACGACTTCGCAAGCGTCATCTCTGAAGACATTCAGTCGAAGGTCGCTGAGATTGTTGCTGGTCTGGCAGATGGCTCAATTGCGACTGGTGTCGTACTCGGTTAATACCGTGCTCTACATTGGGAGCGGGGCGTCGGATGACGCCCCGCTCTCGCGCACTTAAGGGAGACTCATGATTGACACCGAAGACGCTGTCGCCACCGCCGAACTCACGCCGCTACGTCGGCTTTGGGAGTTCATCGTCCGCTATCAGGCCGTGGTAGTTCCTCTAGTCGCGCTCGGTCTTGCATTCAGCATCGGCGCACTCCTGATTCAGCTTCAGGGCGTCAATCCTTCTTTTGCATATCAGTCGCTTTTCCGTTCAGCTCTCATGACCTCAGATGGTTTGCAGCGGACGTTGGAGAAAGCAACTCCACTCATTCTTACTGGCCTCGCGGTGTCGATTGCACTTCGCGTTGGCCTTTTTAATATCGGCGCACAGGGCCAGTTGATCTTCGGCGCGCTCGGCGCAGCGTGGGTCGGCTACCAATGGGCAAGCCTTCCAGCGATCTTCTTAATTCCTGCAGCGTTGGCCGCAGGCACTCTGTTCGGTGCGATGTGGGCCTCGATCTCGGGCCTGCTCAAGGCCTATCGCGGTGTGCATGAAGTTATCTCGACCATCATGCTCAACTCGATCGCCGTCGGCATCATCGACTGGTTGGTCTCTTATCCGCTCAAGGAAGAGGGCCAGATTCTTCAGCGCACTCCAGAAATTGCGGAGCAGGCGAAACTTCCGATGTTCTCCTTCGTGCCCGCCGGCTTCATCGTGTCTGTGGCGCTAGCGCTCGCGCTTGCTTGGCTCCTCAACCGCACGACTCTCGGTTTCCGCTTTAACACTGTCGGTAAGAACAAGCACGCTGCCCGCTACGCCGGTATCAAATTGCCTGGCGCAATCGTCGGTGCGATGTTGTTCTCTGGCGGCCTTGCAGGCCTCGGTGGCGCCATCGAAACTCTCGGCGTTGTTCACCGTTATGAGAACGGCTTCAACGCTGGCCTCGGTTTCGACGGCATCACCATCGCGCTGCTCGCACGCGGCAATCCGATTGCGACGATTCCGGCTGCACTGCTCGTTGGCGTTCTTCGCGCGGGCGCTGCATCACTGCAGTTCGACACTGGCATTCAGCCAGAGGTCGTCGATCTCTTGCTCGCCATCACACTGCTGCTCGTTTCGATTCCACTCCTCGCTGGTGTGCTGTTCCGAGATCGTGCGGCGAAATCCGAAGCCCTGACGAGCGGATGGGGAAGCTGACATGCGCTACCTTTCAGAACACCGCAAGGGCCTCTCAATGTTGGCCATCGTCACCATTGGTTTCTACGCCTTCTACTTCATCAGCCCGATCAAAGCTTCATCGATGCTTGAGTCGTCCTGGCGCTTCGCGATTCCACTTGTTCTCGCGGCAATGGTCGGCGTCATCGGCGAGCGTTCAGGTGTTGTCAACATCGGTATCGAAGGCCAAATGCTCACGTCAGCCTTCGCTGGCTTCTTTGGTGCGGCCTTCACGGGCTCACTGGTCATCGGCGTTATCGCTGGTGTTCTCACAGGCATCTTGATGGGCGCGTTCCTCGCCTGGACCACGGTCAAGTGGCAGCTCGATCAGATCATTGCTGGTGTTGTGCTCAACATCGTGGCAGCGGGCGTCACGTCTTTCTACTACAAACAGGGCAACACGTTGCCTGCATTGATGCCGAAGTTCAAAGTGCCGATTCTCAGTGACATTCCGCTCATCGGACCTGTGTTCTTCAACCGCGGCATCTTCGCGCTCGCTGCACTCGTACTGGTGTTCGTAGTGCAGTACATGCTGTTCAGCACTCGCTGGGGTCTGCGCACCCGGGCGATCGGCGAGTACCCCAATGCCGCTGACACGGCTGGCGTTGACGTCATCAAGATGCGTCTCATCAACGTCACTCTCGCGGGTGGTCTCGCTGGTATGGCTGGTGCGTACCTTTCAATGGAAGCAGCGGGCACATTTGAGCGAGGCTTCACTGCAGGCCGCGGCTTCTTGGCGCTGGCCATCTTGATCTTCGGCGCTTGGTATCCCAACCGCGTCATGGCAGCTGCGCTGTTCTTCGGTTTCGCATCTGCGACTGCGGCCCAGCTGCAGATCGACAAGGTTGTTGAGATTCCACAGCAGTTCATCAACATGCTGCCATTCGTTATGACGTTGATTGTCTTGTCGGTTGCGGCTGGTCGTGTTCGACCACCTGCCGCGGCGGGCACCCCGTTTGTGAAGGGAAGTGCCTGATGAATCAGCCACTGCTCGAAGTTCGCGGAGTCTCAAAGGCTTTCGGCAAAGTCCAGGCCAACAAAGACCTCAGCATTCACGTCAATCCAGGCGAGATCGTTGCCCTGCTCGGCGAGAACGGTGCTGGCAAGAGCACTCTCGTGAAGCAGATTTTCGGTCTCATCACGCCGGACGAAGGCGACATCGTCGTCAAAGGTGACACCACTGCTATCAAAGATCCCAGCGATGCGATCGCGCGCGGCATCGGCATGGTGCATCAGCACTTCCAGCTCGTGCCAGTGATGACCGTGGCTGAGAACATCATTCTCGGCAACGAACCTCGCAAGGGCCTCAAGCTCGATCTCGAGAGCGCTCGAGCCATGGTGCGCGCAATCTCGGAGCGTTACGGTCTCGAGGTCGACCCTGATGCAGAGATTGAAGATCTCCCCGTCGGAACGCAGCAGCGTGTGGAGATTCTTAAGGCGCTGTCTCGCTCGGTCGATCTGCTTATTCTCGATGAGCCGACTGCAGTGCTGACACCGCAGGAGACTGACGAACTTCTCGATGTCATGCGCAATCTCGCCGCCAGTGGCACGTCGATCGTGTTCATCACGCACAAGCTTCGCGAGGTTCTCGCAGTCGCTGACCGCGTCTACGTCTTGCGTGAAGGAAAGCTCGCTGGCGAGGTCAACGCGCGCGACACGGACCAGGCAGGACTAGCTCAGCTCATGGTCGGCCGCGAAGTCGTGCTTCGCGTCGACAAGGGCGAACCTCATGTCGGTGACGAGGTTCTCAACGTCCAGGATCTCGTCGTTCTCGATGACCGCAAGCTCAAGGCAGTCAACGGGCTGACGCTCACGGTCAATGCCGGCGAAATCGTTGGTGTCGCTGGTGTTGAAGGCAACGGTCAGCGCGAGTTCGTCGAGGCGATTGTCGGTATGCGTCCGGTCGTCTCGGGCAGCATCATGCTCAGCAAGACGGACGACATCACCCAGACCCAGCCGTATCACGTGCACGAGGCCGGCGTCGGCCACATCCCCGAAGACCGCGAAAAGCACGGTCTGGTAGCTGGCTACTCGATCGCAGACAACCTCGTTCTCAACCGCTTCGACGAACCAGAGTTCTCATCACGCGGCGTGCGCAATTTCGAAGCGCGCGACAAGAATGCTGAAGAGCTCGTCGAGAAGTTCGATATCCGCACTGCATCGATTCACTCATCAGCTGCATCGTTGTCAGGTGGCAACAAGCAAAAGGTGGTCGTCGCTCGCGAACTCAGTGCGGAACCGAAGCTCTTGCTCGCCGCTCAACCAACCCGTGGTGTCGACGTCGGCTCCATCGAGTTCATTCACAACCAGATTGTGGCTGCGCGCGACGCAGGTGCTGGCGTGCTTCTTGTCTCTGCAGAACTCGATGAGATCT
>JBDLPZ010000122.1:0-6212 GCA_039800825.1 Actinomycetota bacterium | reverse complement strand
CTGCTCCTGCAGCTACCCCCGCGCCAGCACCTGCCGCTCCTGTCGTTGCGCCTGCAGCTACCCCCGCGCCAGCACCTGCCGCTGCCCCAGTCAGTGCTCCTGCTGCTCCAGCCGCCGCGGTCGACAACTCAGACGCTTACGTCACGCCACTTGTTCGCAAGCTCGCGTCCGAGAACGGTGTTGATCTCTCAACGCTTTCAGGCACCGGCATCGGTGGTCGCATCCGCAAGCAAGACATCCTCGATGCAGTCGCCGCACGCAGCTCCGCGCCAGCAGCTGCTGCCACGCCTGCCGCTGCACCAAAGGCCGCTGCGCCTGCTGCCGCTCCAACCTCAGAGCTTCGCGGTCGTACCGAGAAGCTCACTCGCCTGCGCAAGGTCATCGCACAGCGCATGGTCGAAAGCCTCGAAGTCTCTGCACAGCTCACCTCTGTTGCCGAAGTCGACGTTACCAACATCGTGACGTTGCGCGAGCGCAACAAGAAGTCGTTCGAATCGCGTGAGGGCGTGAAGCTTTCATTCATGCCATTCTTCGCGAAGGCCATCGTTGATACCTTGAAGGCACACCCAGTCCTCAACGCTTCGATGGACATGGAAGCCGGCACGGTCACGTACCACGACGCAGAGCACCTCGCGATTGCCGTCGACACGGACAAGGGTCTGCTCGTCCCAGTTATTCGTAACGCAGGTGATCTATCGATCGCAGGATTGGCTCGTCACATCAATGACCTCGCTGAGCGCACCCGCACTGGCCAGGTTGCTCCAGATGAGCTCTCAGGCGGCACGTTCACGTTGACCAACACTGGTAGCCGTGGCGCTTTGTTCGACACACCGATCATCAACCAGCCACAGGTCGCCATCTTGGGCCTCGGTGCAATCGTCAAGCGTCCAGTCGTCGTCACGGACGCGGAAGGTCGCGACTCGATTGCAGTCCGCCACATGGTCTACCTATCGCTCACTTACGATCACCGAATCGTCGATGGTGCAGATGCAGCTCGCTACTTGGTAGCACTCAAGAGCCGCCTCGAGACCGCTCACTTCGACATCTAGCTCACTCCAACAAATGGCCGCCCACTTCGGGCGGCCATTTGTGTTTCCGTAGCATTTCGAGTGGCTGCGGTCTTCAGATTGCACCACGATGAGCGCATGAAGATTCTGATTGCTGGCTCGTCTGGTCTCATTGGCACTGCGCTCGTCTCGCATCTCAAGGCCAACGGCCACGATGTGCATACGCTGGTGCGCCGACCTGCCCGCAATGGCAGCGAAATCCAGTGGAACCCCGCATCGGGCCACTTGGACCCATCAGCAGTTGATGGATTCGATGCCGTCATCAATCTCGCTGGCGCTGGCGTCGGAGACAAGCGCTGGACCGCTGCCTACAAGCAAGAGATCTTGCAGTCTCGAGTCTTCACCACCACGGCTATCGCCAACGCAATTTCAGCTTCGACGCATCGCCCTTCTGTGCTCATCAACGGATCCGCGATCGGTTTCTACGGAGATCGTGGAGCCGCAGATATTGATGAAACGTCAGCCCCTGCTGACGACTTCTTAGCCGAAGTCGTCAAGCAATGGGAAGCAGCAGCCGCGCCCGCCTCTGCCTCAGGCGCGCGTGTCGTCTTCGCCCGTACTGGTCTGGTCGTCTCGGCTCGCGGCGGCGCTTTCGGCAAACTCTTGCCGCTCTTCAAGCTTGGTCTCGGTGGCGTCATCGGAAGTGGCAAGCAGTACTGGCCGCTCATTTCAATGACTGACGAAGTGCGCGCTATTGAGTTTCTGTTGACTCACGAGGTCTCAGGTCCCGTCAATCTGACTGCACCGCAGGTACCAACAAATCGCGACGTCACGACGAGTCTTGCGTCTGCGCTGAAGCGACCAGCGCTCTTGCCAGTCCCTGGATTCGCGCTGCACATCGTGCTCGGCGAATTTGCGGCAGGCATTACCGGCGGCGCGAAAGTTCTCCCCCGCGTGCTTGAGTCGGCGGGATTTGTTTGGCAGCACCCGAGTGTGGACGACATCGTCCGTGCGGAAGTACTTGGGCAGTCTTAGAAATCGTCTTGGAGTTTGGCACTACGAGGCTGCACCAACGCTCCACAGACGCCAGGCCGCCTTTTCGCTCTCACGCATCAGAGTCACTCGCCATTGTTGTTCTGCGCGAGCATCAACCTGAAAACTCTGGCCTCGGGCATCGACCTCGGTGAAACCGGCCCGCCGGTCTCGAACTTCCAACTCGACGAACTCACGCAGCCCATTCCATCGACGAAAACGCTCCTGCACAGACATAACGATGTACTTCAGTCCGCTGACACGGATGTCTTGATTGATCAATCGCTCGATGAGTCCCGATTCTTCAACAAATGCGGGTCCGTCACGGTGCACCGCAGTCGCTAGCGAAGTGACATCGCGAAGCTCAACGGCATGATTCCTCGATGAATCGATGCGTTCTAGGACGTTGACCCAACTCATGCGGCTGACGCTCGGCACGGGCTTGAGCACCCACTCTTGTGGGGCTGGCGCGAACGCTTCACGACTCCACATCAGCACGGCAATGCCGACGAGAACCATCGCGGCGATTCGCCACCAACGACTCGATGAACGGGTATCGTCGGTGATCTGAAGTTCAGATGCTCGCCGGGAGAAGTTTGTTCGCGCCATGGCGGGATGATGGACACCACGCTTCAACTCATCAAGACCCAATGCGATCTTGGCACTAAATTGTGAGCATGACTTTGATTTCTGAATCAACTGATGTCTTAATCGTCGGCGCGGGCCTTGCGGGCCTCTCAGCAGGTGTCACCCTGCAGCGAGCGGGCTTCAACGTTCGCATCATTGAAGGAACTAGTTCCGTCGGCGGTCGGGTGCGCACAGACGTTCGCGATGGCCTGCGCATGGACGTTGGTTTCCAAGTCCTCAACCCCGCCTACCCTGCGGCCCGCCAGCTCCTCAACTACGACGCGTTGAGTCTTCGCTCTTTCAATCCGGGCATCCGAATCGTTGATGCAGAAGGCGAGCGACTTTTCGGCAACCCGCTTCGAGACGTCACGTACGCGGTCGATCTCCTCAAGACCGCACGCAAGAATGGTCTCAAGTCACTCAATGACCACACCCGCTTCGGCGCGTACGCAGGCAATGCGTCTCGCGATGATGCACCTTCGATGTTTGAGTCTGATTCTCGAACTGCGCTCTCGAACCTCGGCCTCTCCGACGAATTCATTGAATCAACACTGCAGCCGTTCCTGAGTGGCGTTTTCCTTGAAGCCGATCTCAGCACGTCGCGCAGGTTCCTGGACTTCGTTGTTGGGTACTTCATCAAGGGCGTGCCGGCAGTCCCAGCCGAGGGCATGCAAGCAATCCCCCAGCAGCTCGCAAATCTTCTGCACGCTGACTCACTGGCTCTCAACACGTGGGTACACGGAGTTGAGTCCAACACCGTTATGACCGACAGCGGCCGACTCAAGGCTCGTGCAGTCATTCTTGCTACTGACCAAGACACCACCGCAGCGTGGCTCGGCGGAGTCGCTCGCGGCTGGCGCAGCGTCACAACGTGGTACCACACCACCGACATGTCTCGCAGTCAGCTCAATGCGGGACGCGCTCAGCTCACCGTCGACGGCGTCCGCGGCCGAGGACCCGTCATCAACACAGTCCCCATCAGCCATGCCGCTGGTAGTTACACGCGCCCTGGCGTGCACCTCGTCTCCACCTCCGTGCTAGGCACTGATTCATCTCAAGACATGCACGAGCAGGTCAAAGCCCATCTCGCGACTCTCTACGGCACCGATACCTCAGCGTGGAATCTCGAAGGTGTTTACCCAGTGCACAAGGCGCTTCCGATTACGAGCGCTCCATTCATCGAAAACAATGACACCAAGGTTGGCGACAGCTTGTATGTTGCTGGCGACCACATGGGCATTCCGTCCATCAACACCGCAATGGCTTCTGGAGTGCGGGCAGCGCACAATGCCATCGCAGACTTGCGCAAGAGCTAACCCATGACTTCTCGCTACATCCTCGCTACCTCCGGCGGATTCATCGCAACTGATCGCTACGGCGTGATGAAACCCGCCGCGAACATGCTCAAAGCACTCGAACTCTCTGGCAAAGATCGTCCGCGTGTCCTGTTCATCCATACCGCCAGCGGTGACGACGCTGCGTACCTCGCCCGGTCGTATCAGGCGATGTCGAGTTACTCATGCGACGTCGAACACTTGGCGCTTTTTACCCAACCGACTGGCCCAGTCGAAGAAGTTGTTGGTCGCGCGGACGTTGTGTGGGTCGGCGGCGGCTCGGTTGCTAACTTGCTGGCGTTGTGGAAACTTCACGGCGTCGATGAGGCTCTCCGCGAGGCGTACCACCGCGGCGCAGTCCTCGGTGGCGTCAGCGCCGGCTCAATTTGTTGGCACCTCGGCGGTCCAACCGACTCGTTCGGGCCGAAACTAGAGGTCGTCACCAACGGCATGGGTCTGCTGCCATACGGCAACGGCGTGCACTATGACTCTGAAGAACAACGCCGTCCGCTGCTGCACAAAGTCGTCGGCGATGGAACATTGCCATTGTCGTTTGCAACGGACGATCGCGTTGGTCTTTTGTACCGCGATGAGGTTCCAGTCGAAGTGATCTGTGACAAAGAAGCCGACCCCTCCACTGGCCCTGCGGCCTACAAAGTGGAGAAAGTCGGCTCCGATGTCGTCGAGACTCGTCTCAACGTTGGACTAATTAACTAGCGGGCGTTCCGTCGACCTTTGAGAGCTTGCTCGGCCACCAGATCTTCTTATCGATGTCGTAGGCCAGCGCTGGCACAAGAATCGAACGCACGAGCAAGGTGTCAAGAAGCACGCCGAATGCCACTGCAAAGCCGAGCTCAGCCAAGAACACCAACGGCAAGATTCCCAGCGCTGCGAAGGTCGCGGCGAGCACGATGCCGGCTGACGTAATCACACCGCCGGTTACTGCGAGCGCCTTGAGGGTGCCCGCTCGCGTACCGATCTTGATGCTCTCTTCTCGGACGCGAGTCATCAAGAAGATGTTGTAGTCGATACCGAGGGCAACCAAGAACACGAACGCAAATAACGGGAATGATGCGTCGGCGCCTGGGAATCCAAGCACGCGGTCAAACACGATGCCACAAACGCCGAGCGTCGCTGCGAATGAGAGTACGACTGTCAGCACCAACAAGATTGGCGCCAGAATCGAGCGAAGTAGCAACATCAAGATGAGTGTGATCACTACCAGAATCACCGGGATGATCAGAGTGCGGTCGTGGCGCGATGCTTGCTGGACGTCGTAGTTAGCGGCGATATTGCCGCCAACCATTGCATCTGCGCCGGAGACCGCGCGTACAGAGTCACGTAGATCCGCCACATACTGCTGCTGCACTGCACCAGACTCGGTCGCGTCGAAAGTCACGTCGATAGCTGCGTAGCCATCAACCACGGTTGGGGCAGGCGCAGTTGGGTTCGAGAAGTCCATGCGTGGAGCAGCCTGGGCGACACCGGCGACCGAGTTGGTCGCTGCAAGAACTGCCTCGAGGCGGTCTGCCTTCAAAACGATGGTGGCATCAGTGGCTGGCGGCACCAAATTGTGCTCGTCGAGAATCTGCAAGCCAACGAGCGGCTTTGCATCCTTGTTCGTGAAGGTGTCCACATCGGAGATGCCTTCCGCTTTCAACTGCGTAATGCCAGCGACCGCAACGAGCAGTACAAGGCTCGACACAGTCCATGAGGCACGTGGTCGGCGGCCGACGCTGCGAGCAACTTTGCCCCAAATGCCCTTGGTCTCAGCGATTTCAGAGCCGAACTTAGGAACGAAAGGCCAGAAGACTTTGCGGCCGAAGAGAACGAGGAACGGAGGCAAGAAGAAGAGAGTGACGATGAGAGCAGAGATGACGCCAATCGCACCGACGGGACCAAGCCCAGCGTTGCTCTTTAGTTCTGACAACTGAAGGCACATCAAGCCGACCGCAACAGTTCCCGCAGAGGCGGCAATCGGTTCCCAAGTACCACGCCAAGCAGCGAGCATCGCGTGGTACTTGTCTTCATCATGACGCAGCTCTTCGCGATACCGGCTGATCAGCAGGAGGGCGTAGTCAGTGGCCGCGCCGAGCACCAGCACAGACAAAATACCTTGACTCTGACCCTTGAGCTTGATGACGTCGTTCTTGGCGAGGAAATAGATGGCGCCAGAAGCGACTGTCAAAGAGAAGCCCGCTGACAAAAGCGG
>JBDLPZ010000121.1:0-8782 GCA_039800825.1 Actinomycetota bacterium | reverse complement strand
GAGCACCTGCTCGGTCAGAACAGGAACCGCATAGTCGCTGTAGCGCTGATTCGGCCCAGTCGGCGCCTGTAGGAACGTCACATCAGTGATCTTGTTGTCCTTGATGGTGACCTGTGCCTGGACAGTCCCGTAGCGGGTATCGACTGGATCGCCGGTGAGGACCTGCTCGCCCGCTGCCGCGGTCTTGCCGGTATCTGGTGTCTTGGCTTCGCCAACAAGGAAGCTGGGCATGAACTTGCCAGCTGGGAAAACAATCGAACCAGCGGTTGCGACTAGGGCAGCGCCGCCGATGACATATGCACGTTTCATCTCGGACCTCCTAGTACGCAAACGCTTCGTCATGAAGCTGATCAGGGCGGACGCCGACGCGATGAAGCGACTTCTTTGCTTCGTTGACCATGCCATCAGGGCCGCAGAGGAAAACATCCGCCAAAGCAATATGCGGCACTGCCTGCACAATCTTCTTCGGCGTCATGGGGAACTGGTGACGGCTGCCAACCATCCAGTGGATCTTGGCGCCACGCCATTCAGCGAGAGCTTCGATTTCGCGGCGTAACGGTAAATCGTTCTCAGTCGAAGCACGCCAAATTAGGTCGACTTGAACATGCTTTGGAATTTCTTCAAGCAGCGCACGGATAGGGGTAATACCAACACCGCCAGCAATGAGGACCGCGTATTCGCCCTCAGCCTTGTCTGCGGTGAACGTGCCGTAAGGGCCTTCGATCATGACCCGGGTGCCTGGACGAAGTTGTGCCACTGAAGATGATGCGTCGCCGAGATCTTTGATCGTCACACGCAAACGATCATTGCGCGGCGAAGCAGAGAGTGAGTACGGATGGCTCTCCCACCAATGCTTGCCATCAAGGAAGCGCCATCCGAAGAACTGGCCACCGCGGGCATTGAGATCTGCAAGATTGCGACCGCGCACGACTACTGAAATCGTGTTGCGGGTTTCGCGCACAACCTTCTCGACGCGAAGGTCGTACTTGCTGCTACGCGCGAACGGAATGACCCAACGGAAACCGAGGATTGCAGCGAAGACTGCAATAAACAGTGCGAGCCACCACTTCTTCATGTTCTCGTTGTTGACGAACATCGAACCGGATTCGATTTGGTGCATGAAAGAAAGCGCGATACCGAGGTAGCTGTAAACATGGATCATCCACCAGGTTTCGTACGTCATGCGACGACGTGCACGCTTGTATGACGTGAAGCCGACGATCAGCATGAAGATGAGACCAGCGAAGGCCGGCATCATCCAGCTGGTACCGAGCACGAGAGCCCAGAATTGTTGCCACGTATTGAGGCTGCCGATGAGGCTGTAGCCAACAGTCACAAGCAACACGTGGCCCGTGATGAGGTAGAGCGAGTACGGCGCGAGCATGCGATGCCACTTGATGAGACGGTCCTGGCCGATTTCGCGCTCCAGCCATGGAATTCGTGCTGCCAGAAGCAGGGTCACCAGAGCGAGGTATGTGCCGGCCATCGCGAGAACGCGTGAAACGGCCGTGACCATCAAGCCCGGGTTGGTCCAATCACTGAAAGGCTGCGCGAAGACGCCCAGAGCAACCGCGATGCCGCCTTCAGCGCCGATGACGGCGAGCATGAAGTTAGCCGCGAAGAATCGCGCAGTGCGCCGCGGCTTTGGCCGTGGCATCACCGCGGTGACTGAGCTCATATTCGTCCTTGTGATGGGGAGTTCTGCGATAGCCATGCCTGAAGCCTGACTGACATTTGGCAACGCTAGTTCGAATTCAGGCTTTTATGTGGCATCTCGCATGAGGCTCTGACGAGATTCTTACAAAACTCTTCAGATTCGGGTTATTGCCTGCTTTTAGTGGCCAGCTTTGAAGCGTGCGCGGGAAGCTTCAATCTCGTTTTCAGCTGCTACGCGACCTTCCCAGGTTGCGCCTTCGACGCTCTTGCCTGGCTCGAGGTCCTTGTAGACCTCAAAGAAGTGCTGAATTTCGAGGCGATCGAATTCGGCGACGTGGTGGATATCGCGCAGATGTTCTTTGCGAGGATCCTGTGCAGGTACGCACAGGAGCTTGTCGTCGCCGCCAGCTTCGTCGGTCATGCGGAACATGCCAATTGCGCGGCAGCGCACAACACAGCCGGGGAAGGTGGGCTCATCGAGCAGCACCATCGCGTCGAGAGGATCGCCGTCTAGGCCAAGCGTGTTGTCGACGAAGCCGTAGTCCCAGGGGTAGCGGGTGCTGGTGAAGAGCATGCGGTCTAGTCGAATGCGACCAGTCTCGTGGTCGATTTCGTACTTATTGCGGCTTCCGCCAGGGATTTCGATGGTGACGTCAAAGAACATTTGATCCATGGGCGTATTCTCCCGTGCGACGAGGTGTTCTCGGACCATCATGAACGAGGAATTCGTCACCTTTCTGTCTGCAAGAGCTAGTAGGAGACTAGGTAGCGGCTTATGACCGATTCAGGCCTGGCAGCCCACCGCGTGCGGCAAACCCTGAGAGATTTCCTCAGTGAACGGGTCGAGGCAGGGGATTTCGTGGTGCTCGGGGTCTCTGGCGGTGCCGATTCTCTGGCACTTGCCTCCGCCGCAGCTTCAATCGCTGACGAGCTCGCCGTCACGTTCGTGCCGGTCATTGTTGACCATCAGCTTCAGCCTGGCTCAGCTCAGATGGCCGAAACGGCGCTCCGCCAGTGCTTGGGGCTTGGGTTGACGGAGTCTCGAATTTCCACCGTCGAGGTCGATAGTGGCTCCGGCGATGGTCTCGAGGCGGCCGCTCGCGCCGCCCGTTACTCCGCTTTACGGGCCGTTGCCGCAGAACGGGGAGCGCGGGCAATCGCTGTGGCACACACTGTTGGCGATCAGGCCGAGACGGTGCTTCTGCGGCTGGCGAGAGGCAGCGGCTCGCGGGCCATCGCTGCGATGCAGCCAGTTGCCGGAGACATTTGGCGGCCGCTGCTGAAGCTAGAGCGCTCAATCTTGAGAGCTTCGCTGGTGCACTACGGACTAGTTGCTTATGAGGATGCGCATAACGAGGATCCTCGCTTTTTGAGATCCCGAGTACGTCACGAGCTGATGCCGATGCTGCGAGAAGTGCTCGGCCACGACATTGAGTCGAGTCTTGCCAAGACCGCCGAGTTAGTCGGTGAGGATGCGGAAGCTCTCGATGCCTCAGCGGCCAATATCTATAAATATTCACATATTGACGGCGAACTCGACTGCTCCGGCTTTGGCCCGATTCCCGCTGCCATCACCCGGCGTGTGGTACGACTTTGGTTAATCGAAAAAGGCGCTTCCGCCGCTGGTCTCTCGCGACTTCATATCGAGTCCGTGCACCGGCTCGGGGTCGATCCCACCGTCTCTGGACCCGTCAAAGTGGTGGGCGGTATCGAGGTCGCAGTGGCATCGGGCAGACTTCGCGTTCTCAACTGATGGAGGACTGATGGACGCGAAGAACATCGCTAGTGATTTGACCAAGGTTTTGCTGACCGAAGAAGAAATCTTGAAGCGAGTCGCTGAACTGGCCAAAGACGTTGAGAATGATTACGAAGGCCGCGATTTACTTCTGGTTGGCGTGCTCAAGGGCGCGACCGTTTTGATGAGCGATTTCACGCGCGCTATGGACCGCCACGTCGAAACTGAGTGGATGGCCGTGTCTTCTTACGGTTCAGGCACCAAGTCATCAGGCGTTGTACGCATCCTTAAGGATCTCGACAAGGACATCGCTGGCCGCCATGTCCTCGTTGTTGAAGACATCCTGGATTCAGGTCTGACGCTTTCTTGGCTATTGAGCAACCTGGAGTCCCGCGGCGCAGCGAGCGTTGAGGTACTGACCCTGCTTCGCAAGCCTGAAGCTGTCAAGGTCGAAATCTTGCCTCGCTACATCGGCTTCGATATCCCGAACGAGTTTGTCGTGGGCTACGGCCTCGACTACGCCGAGCACTACCGCAATCTGCGCGAAATCGGTGTCTTGGCTCCGCACGTCTACTCCTAGGCCATTTCCTAGAAATCCTCAGGCAATCCTCGGGCTGCGGTCTGTCAGTCGAAACGGGTAGCCTCATCCCGTTATGAATCTTAAAAAGATCTTTCGGGGACCAGTTATCTGGATTCTCGGTGCAGTCCTGTTCGTGATCATTGGCTCGCAGGCCATCGCCAGCGCCAGCGCACCTAAGCATGTCGATACCTGGGAAGCCATCGCGGCCATCAACTCTGGTCGCGCTTCTAAGGCGGTGCTCCAGGATCGCGAGCAAATGCTGATCCTCACGTTGGCCGACGAGTCGCGTATCGAGACGGACTACCAGATCGATCAGGGCGACGAAATCATCACCGCCCTAGAAGCGGCCAACGTCGCCGGCAAGCTCCCTAAGGGTTACAACATTGAGGTGACTCGAGAGAACATTCTCGTCACCCTGCTCGTCAACCTGTTGCCAATTCTGCTGATGGTCTTCCTGCTGTTCTTCTTTATGAGCCAGATGAACGGCGGCTCACGTGCCATGTCGTTCGGCAAGTCGCGCGCTAAGCCGCTTTCGAAGGACGTCCCGAAGACGACGTTCGCAGATGTTGCTGGCGTTGACGAAGCTGTAGAAGAGCTCACGGAAATCAAAGAGTTCCTCGCAAACCCAGCCAAGTTCCAGGCCGTCGGCGCCAAGATTCCACGCGGAGTTCTTCTGTACGGCCCTCCAGGAACCGGCAAGACGTTGCTTGCTCGCGCCGTTGCTGGCGAAGCTGGCGTTCCGTTCTTCACTATCTCTGGCTCTGACTTCGTAGAGATGTTCGTCGGTGTTGGCGCATCGCGAGTTCGTGACTTGTTTGAACAGGCTAAGGCAAATGCACCAGCGATTATCTTCATCGACGAAATCGATGCGGTCGGTCGTCAGCGTGGTGCCGGCTTCGGCGGTGGTCACGACGAACGCGAGCAGACGCTCAATCAGTTGCTCGTTGAGATGGACGGCTTCGAAGTGACCTCGAGCGTCATCTTGATTGCAGCCACGAACCGCCCAGACATTTTGGATCCTGCATTGCTGCGTCCTGGCCGCTTTGATCGACAGGTCTCAGTTACTGCTCCTGATCTCGCTGGACGCACGCACATTCTCAATGTTCACTCCAAAGGTAAGCCAATTTCAGCAGATGTTGACCTCGAAGCAGTCGCCAAGCGCACTCCGGGCTTCACTGGTGCAGACCTTGCGAACGTGTTGAACGAAGCTGCTCTGCTCACTGCTCGAAACGGCGCAACTTTTATTGATAACGCTGCTCTCGATGAGGCAATTGATCGTGTCATCGCTGGTCCGCAGAAGCGCACTCGCGTCATGAGCGAGCAAGAAAAGCTCATTACTGCTTACCACGAGGGCGGCCACGCTCTTGTTGCTGCAGCGATGCCTGGCGGCGACCCCGTTCACAAGGTCACGATCTTGCCTCGCGGTCGCGCACTCGGCTACACGATGGTCTTGCCAGAAGAAGATAAGTACTCAGTCACTCGTTCACAGATGCTGGGTCAGCTGGCATACATGCTCGGTGGTCGTGCAGCCGAAGAACTGATTTTCCATGATCCAACGACGGGCGCTTCCAACGACATCGAGAAGGCAACCAGTGTTGCTCGCTCGATGGTGACGCAGTACGGCATGACCGAGCGCCTCGGCGCCGTCAAGTACGGCCAGCCGAGTGGCGAAGTGTTCTTGGGCCGCGACATGGGTCACCAGCGTGATTACTCAGAAGACGTCGCAGCAGCGATTGATGATGAGATTCGCAAGCTGATCGACGAAGCGCACCACGAAGCATTCGAGACACTCGTCGCTAACCGCGAAGTTCTCGATGCCTTGGTTGTTGAACTGCTCGAGAAAGAGACGTTGGGCAAAGAAGACATTGCGCGCATCTTCCAGCCAATCAAGCAGGTGCCAGCGCGTCCAGCCTGGACTGGTTCCGATCGCCGTGTGCCGAGCAACATTCCTCCAGTCGAAGTTCCGGCAGCTGAGCCACTTTCTGCTGAAGTGCCAGCAACCGATGCGGCGGAATCCGATACGCCTTCGGAGTCTTAATGAGCGACTCGATCAATCCGATCTCGACTGACTCACCTGCGGTGTCGGCACCGGTTGACCAGCCTCGCATTGAGGCTGCGGTCCGAGAGATTTTGCTTGCACTTGGCGAGAACCCCGATCGTGACGGTTTGATCCAGACGCCAGCACGAGTCGCAAAGGCGTATGTCGAGCTCGTAGCTGGCATGCGCCAAGACGCAGCCGAGGTGCTGTCGACAACTTTTGACTTGGGTCACGAAGAACTGATTGTCGTTCGAGACATCGAAGTGCAATCACTGTGCGAACATCACATGCTGCCGTTCCATGGTGTGGCCCACATTGGCTACATACCTGGCACGAGCGGACGCATCACTGGGCTATCGAAATTGGCTCGTCTGGTCGATGTTTTCGCCCGCCGACTTCAGGTCCAAGAACGTTTGACGACACAGATTGCAGATGCATTGACCGAGGTTCTAGAACCTCGTGGCGTCATCGTGGTCATCGACTGCGAGCACATGTGTATGTCGATGCGTGGCGTCCGTAAACCCGGTTCTCGAACTGTGACTTCCGCCGTCCGTGGTCAGCTGCGCGATGCAGCTACTCGCGCCGAAGCAATGGCAATCCTCAACCACAAGGGCTAAGGCAGGCAGATGAGCACGCGAGCACAAGTATGGGGAATCCTGAACGTCACTCCCGACTCATTTTCTGATGGCGGCAAGTTCATCAACCCGCGCCAGGCGCTTGCTCATGCGCAGTCGATGCTTGATGCGGGAGCCGATGTCATCGATGTTGGGGGAGAGTCCACCCGACCAGGCGCGCTTAAGGTGGCTATCGCCACTGAACTCGAGCGCGTGCTCCCCATCATTACCGCGATTTCGCGAGCGGGCGTCACTGTCAGCATCGACACGATGCATGCTGATGTCGCTGCCCGCGCCGTTGAGGCAGGGGCAACAATCATTAACGACGTCTCAGGCGGTCTCAACGACCCCGAAATCCTTAACGTTGCGGCTCGCACTGGCACAGACCTTGTGCTGATGCATTGGCGCGGGCACAGCGATGTGATGGATCAGATGGCCACGTATTCCGATGTCACGTCAGAAGTCGTCGAGCATCTTCAGGAGCGACGCGACGCGGCCATCGCACAGGGCGTCAGCATTGATCGCATCATTCTTGATCCAGGGTTCGGATTTGCCAAGAATGCAGAACACAACTGGCAGTTGTTACGCGATATTGATTCGTGGATGACATTGGGTTCTCGCGTTCTCGTGGGGGCCTCACGTAAGAGATTCTTGAGTGACTGTGTCGCCGATGATTCAGATGGCTCGGCTCAAGATCGAGACGCCGCATCGACCGCAGTAGTCACCTATGCCGCGCTTCATGGCGCATGGGCAGTTCGCGTGCATGATGTCGCATCGGCCGTTGCTGCCACCAAAGTCGCGACTCAGTTACACGCCGCCACAAAGCCTTGGGAGATCTGGTGAGTCGCTCAGACTGCATTCGCCTCATCGGCATCGAAGGTTGGGGCAGGCACGGCGTGCTCGAATCGGAACGTGAGGCTGGACAGACTTTCCGCGTCGATCTTGAGCTCTACCTCGACTTATCCGTCGCGGCATCCACCGATGACCTCACGAAGACCGTCGACTACAGCGCGGTTGCGCAGCGAGTGCATGACGTCATAGTCGGCGAGCCTTTCAATCTCATCGAAGCGCTGGCCGAACGAATCGCGACGGTGTGCCTCGAGCACGCCCGCATCAATCAGGTCTGTGTGACCGTGCATAAACCACAAGCGCCGATCGCCGTGCCGTTTGACGACGTGACGGTCTCAATCTGTCGAGGCAGGGCAGATGTATGACCGCGGCGCTCATTGCACTTGGCAGCAATATCGGGGAATCCCGCTCGTTGCTCGTCACTGCTGTGCATGAAATCAACGCGCTGCCTTCTACCAGCGTCACCGCGGTCTCTCGGCTTTATTCGACCGCGCCGGTGGGCGTTGAAGATCAGCCCGATTTCCTCAACGCGGCTGCTCTCGTAGAGACGGAGCTGAACCCCGCCGAACTCCTGGACGCACTGCACCACATCGAAAACGTTCACGGACGTACGCGCGAGGTCCGATGGGGACCACGCACTCTCGATCTCGATGTGATTGATATCGAGGGATTCAGCAGTGACTCAGCTGAGCTGACTGTGCCTCATCCGCGAGCAACCGAACGTCAGTTCGTCATCCAACCTGTCGCAGATATCGCGCCACACTGGGTGTTCAGCGGCAAGACCGTCGAATCGCTGGTTGAGCAATCGCCCGATGTCGTTGCTTGCGGGGCTGGCGATTGGAGCGGGTTATGAAATCAACCAGCATCGGCCTGCTCATCAAGTTTGCATGCGCGGCGATAGTGGTCGGGTGGGCGCTGAATGCGGCGTTGTGGTGGTTTGGAAATTCTGGATTCCACATCGGCGCTGGTTCGCCACTGGTGACTGCAGCATGTGACATCGCTCTGTTGATGTGGACTCTGCATGTTCGTACTCGCCTTCCGCGAGTGCAGAAGCAAGCTGACAATAAAGTCCAACTGATCCGTGCGACGAACCCACTGTCCCCACTCGTTGCAGCGCGTACAGCGCTTTTGGCCTTGGCTTCTTCGCGGGCCGGCAGCCTGCTGGTCGGTCTATATCTTGGATTAGCAGCTGCCGCGGCGATGCATATGAGCTCAGAATCGGGTCGTATCGCGGTCGGACTTGAATTGCTGACTGCTGCACTGGCCCTGATGCTGGTAGTTATTGCTCTGTGGCTGGAGCGACTGTGCAA
>JBDLPZ010000120.1:0-4641 GCA_039800825.1 Actinomycetota bacterium | reverse complement strand
AAGGCGCTCAGGGTTCACAGGGCCCACAAGGATCGGTTGGCGCCCAGGGCGCCGATGGCATTCAGGGATTGCTGGGACCCCAAGGTTTCCAAGGTGCCCAGGGCGACCAAGGTGCAGCGGGCACCAACGGTGCAGACGGCACGAATGGCACCAGCGCTGGTTTCACCACCACTTCGACCACCGGATTTACGCCAAACCAGAACACTCCTGGCAGCCCAATAGAGCTGACGGTTGAAACAGGTCTCGGATTCGCGGCTGGTCAGAGCGTGCGCATCATCGACTCCAACGACAGCACGAATTACCTGATTGCACAGATCGTTAGCTACGACGCAGCGACGGGCCTACTCGACGTCACGGTCACTAAATCCAATGACAGCAGTGTTCTCAATCAGTCATGGAACATCGTCCTCACTGGCGAGACTGGTGCGACCGGCACTGCCGGCACGCCTGGCGCTATGGGTGGACTCTCCGCCGGCTGGACGCCCGCACCGATTGACCTAGGTGCGAATCCAGGTGCAATGCGCGCATTTTCTGGCGGCAGCTTCGTCGCCGCGAACTTTGGCGCCTTCTCATCCATCGACGAGTTGCGCTTCAACCAAATTGCAGCAGGAGACGGCTACTACGGAGTGTGGCAGGAGTGGCTCCCCATTTTCCAGCGACTCCAAACTGCAAACGCCAACGCAAAGATCATCATCACGATGCGCCAGCGCGACTACACCAACGCATTCTTCGGCTACCAGCCGGCTCTGCCAGCGTCAGCTATTTTCGAAGTGCCAGTCAGCGGAATTAGCGTTGTCGAAAACGGCCTCTACGACGAGTTCGCGTTCACCGGCCTGACCCTGCTCGCTAGCACCGGCAGCTACGACTACTACGCGATGTCGCAGAACTACACCTACGCCTCACCTAACTTCGACGTCAGCTTTGAAGTTCAGGGCGCCAACGGCGCAGACGGTGCACAGGGTGCGAACGGTGCAGACGGTGCACAGGGTGCGAACGGTGCCGACGGTGCCCAAGGCCCACAGGGCTACCAAGGTTTCCAAGGCTTCCAAGGTGCAACTGGCGCACAAGGCTCACAAGGCGACCAGGGCGCAAGCGGCGCTGGAAGCAGCTTCGCGACGACTTCGAACACGTCGCTGACGCTTGGAATAATGTACCCAGGCACTCCGTTCACAATCACAGTCGAAACTGGCCTGGCCTTCGTCGCAACACAAAGTGTTCTCCTGACCAGCACTCTTGACTCGAGTGTCCACATGGTTGCAAAGATCACAAGCTACGACCCGGAGACGGGCCAGATGGATCTCTCTTCATCTGAGAACGTCAGTAGCTTCTCCTCGTACTCGCTGTGGGACGTTGTACTTACTGGCGAAGCTGGTGCCACTGGCTACCCAGGTCTGCCTGGCGACCCAGGCGCAATGGGTGGACTCGGCGCGGAGTGGATGGCAGTTACAGACTTCCCATCAGTCAACGTCGGCTCGTTCGTCGCAGGATCTTCCACTGGCGCAATCCAGCCGAATTCAAATGCTTCGTTCACAGATTTCCAGACTCTGACTTTCCACGAGAAGTCAATGTCCGATCCCTATTACTACACCTCGGCTAGTCCCGATTTCCGCAACGCTTTCGAGTACTTGCTCGCCGCCAACAAGAGCTCCACGATCACCGTGACTCTTCGTCAGCGCGACTACACAAACTGGAACTACTTCTACGGCTTCCAGGGTTTCCAGTACGGCGCACCTTCATATGCGATTTTCGAAATCCCACTGAACTCAATCACGACGTCTGGTACGTACGGCGGAGACCAGTTCAAGTTCAGCAACCTGAACTTGCTGTCGAGCAGTGGCGTTTACGGTACAAATAGTTTCTACTTCAATGACAACTTTGACGTGAGCTTCAGTGTCAACGGCGCTCGCGGTGCGGACGGCGCACTCTCCGGACAGTGGACGAACAACTGGCTCGATGGCCAGGACTCGAGCTACGGATTCGTGATGTTCCATGACGGCACGAACTCGTTCCAAGATGGTCCGTTCCAGTCGGTCTACAGCATCGGTCTGCATCATCAGCTCGGTGATAACAAGAACGACCCAACCTCTGGCACAGACTTCAGTGGCGTCCTGGACTCAATCGTTTCTCGAAACGCAGCTCAGGAAGTCGTCCTCCAGCTCACTGACAAGAACGATCCGCATAACTTCGCGGTGTACTCGGTGCCACCGGGCCTCAGTACGAGTCTCGATCTCGGGACGTCCTCAGCAGCAGACGGCAATTGGTACCTCTTCGGCCTCCTGACGCTGCTCTCATCTCAGGGCAGCATCATCGGCGGCCACGACTTCGCAGTGAGCTTCGAAGTTCTTGGCTCAGTCGGAGCGCAGGGACCACAAGGCGATGTTGGTGCACAGGGCTTCCAGGGCTTCCAAGGTGATGTTGGCGCACAGGGTGACCAAGGTGCACAAGGTGACCAGGGCGACATCGGTCCTGAAGGTCCCGCAGGTATGGATGGCTACGGCATCGACGGTGCCGAAGGACCACAGGGTCAGATGGGGCCTCAAGGCTTCCAAGGTGCTCAAGGTCCGCAGGGTGCTCAAGGTGCGCAGGGTGAACCAGGTACGCTCGGCATGGTTACGGGCAGCGTACTCAGCTACTACGGCGAACCGGTATCCATCTCTTACAACCAAGCCGAAGTTGGAGATCTCCCCACGATTGTGTTGACGTTAGTGAACAATGACTTCAACGCTGACCCAATTGCGATTGAATACAGAGCTCAGAACATCACCACCTATGACTATTTCTACATAGATTTCCCAGTTATTAACGGTTTGCCCGGGCCGTTTGAACTCTCTTACGTCATCATCCCAGGCTCATCTGGCGCGTAATTCTTGAACACTGAACATCTCCGAGGAGCATTAATGCAGTCGCGCACCATTCTCAAACTTGCCGCCGCTCTCAGCGCCGTCACGATGCTGCTCACCGGCTGCAGCAGCGACACAGCAGCGACACCAGCAGCCGAGCCATCCGCACTGATGTCTGAAGCTGTGGCAGCACAGGGTGCGGGAGATGCAGCGACGGCAAAAGCCAAGCTCGAGCTACTCGTCGCCAACGCTGACGTTGTCAAAGACCAGACTCTCGTTGTCACTGCATATTTCAACCTCGGTGTTCTCGCTCAGGCAGCCAACGAATCTGACAAAGCAATCGAGAACTACAAGCGCGCTCTCGTCATCGATCCGACCTACTCGCCTGCACTCTTCAATATCGCCGTCGCATCGGCAGCGATCAACCCGACCGCAGCGATGACCTACTACGGCATCATCTTGTCGATGAACCCGAAGGATGCCAACTCGCTCTACAACCTTGGCCTCCTCAAGTGGAACAACGACGAGAAGGGCACGGCCAAGAAGCTCCTCAAGGCCGCCATCGCCGAGTCGCCAGCACTGGAACAGCAGCTTCCTGCCGACATCAAGCTCGACTAATTCGCACTAATGTCTTCACCGCGCGTTTCGGTTTTTACTCCTAGCCATCTGCCGACTTACCTCGACGATTGCTATGGCTCACTGCTAGCTCAGACTTTCTCCGACTGGGAGTGGATCGTTGTTCTCAACGGCAACAACACCTGGGCACCAACAACCGAAGACCCACGCGTCAAACTCATCAATGGCACGGACATCAAAGGCGTCGGCGCCCTCAAGCGCAAAGCTTGCGAAGAATCACAGGGCGAATTCCTCGTGGAGCTCGATCATGACGACAAGCTCACCACCACCGCACTTGAAGAAATCGTCGACGCATTCGACGCCCACCCAGAATGCGGTTTCGTCTACAGCGACTGCGCACACATCACCGCCGGCGGCGATCGCCACGAACATCGCTACAACGCTGCGATGGGCTGGCAGTACGAAGATGTCGAGATCGACGGCACCACTTACCTCGTCACCAAATCGTTCGACCCCTTCCCTAACGCCGTCAGCTACATCTGGTTTGCGCCTAACCACGTCCGTGCTTTCCGCCGCAGTGCATACGACGCCGTCGGTGGCTACGACCCCAACCTCGACATCCTCGACGACCAAGACCTTATGTGTCGGCTTTACCAGCACTCAAACTTCCATCACATTCAAAAATGCCTTTACCTGCAACGTTTCCACGAGGCCAACACGCAGCACGATGCAGCGACCAACGCGCGCATCCAACAAATGACCGTGCAGCTCTACGACAAGTACGTCGAAGCCAACGCACTCGTCTGGGCCCGCCGCAATGGCCTTCTTGCTCTCGATCTCGGCGCCGCATATCGCAAGCGCCCCGGCTACGTCGGCGTTGATATCCAACAGGTCAGTGGCGTCGACATCATCGCCGACTTCACTAAGGGTCTCAGCCTTCCCGACAACAGTGTCGGCGTTATTCGCGCCGTCGACTTTCTCGAGCACATCCCTGACAAGATCCAAGCAATCAACGAGATCTATCGCTTACTCGCACACGGCGGCATGCTGCTCTCAAACACTCCGAGCACCGACGGCCGCGGCGCATTCCAAGACCCGACTCACGTCGCTTTCTATAACGAGAACTCGTTTTGGTACTACACCCGCGACAACTACCGAAACTTCGTACCTGAAATCAAAGCCAAGTTCATCGAGTCTCGTCTGATCACGTACTTCCCAGACAAGT
>JBDLPZ010000119.1:0-5134 GCA_039800825.1 Actinomycetota bacterium | reverse complement strand
ACGACGTCCTCAGAGATTCCGGTCGGCACGTCGTAGGCAGGAGTCTGCGGATCGAGCGAAATCTGTCCTTCGGTCATGACCTTGTGAGTCACCTTCGACAGCTGGTCGTCTTCGTGAGTCTCAGAGCGAGTCTGCTGGAACACGCCTTCAAGCTGATCCTGGAAGTGCTTCAGCGCTGCTTCAGCTTCTTCAACAGTGATGTCGCCGCGGCCGACCAAGTTCTCGGTGTACAGCTTGCGAACAGAACGCTTCTGATCGATCAGTTCGTACATCTGTGGCTGCGTTAGCGATGGATCATCGGCTTCGTTGTGACCGCGGCGGCGGTAGCACACGAGATCAATGACGACGTCTTTGTGGAACTCGCGACGGAACTCGAATGCCATACGCGCAACGCGCACGACTGCTTCAGGATCATCGCCGTTGACGTGGAAAATCGGCGCCTGCAACATGCGAGCGATGTCGGTGCAGTACGTCGTCGAACGGCTGTAGCGAGGTGAGGTCGTGAAGCCAACCTGGTTGTTGACGACAACGTGAATCGTGCCGCCGACGCGGTAGCCCTGGAGCTGCGAGAGGTTGAGCGTTTCCGCGACCACGCCCTGGCCGGCGAATGCTGCGTCGCCGTGCATCAAGATTGGCATGACGCCGAACTTGGTTTCGTCTGGCAACACATCTTGCTTTGCGCGGACAATGCCTTCGAGAACTGCGTTGACTGCTTCAAGATGCGATGGGTTAGCTGCGAGATAGACAGCAGTGGTCTTTCCGCTGCTCGCGGTGAACTTTCCGCGCGTGCCGAGGTGGTACTTAACGTCACCCGAGCCCTGCACAGATTCTTCGCCGTAATGGCCCTCGAACTCGCGGAAGATCTGGCCGAAAGACTTGCCAGCGATGTTTGCGAGCATGTTGAGGCGACCGCGGTGTGGCATACCGATGGCGACTTCGTTGTAGTCAGCATCTGCTGCTTCTTCAAGGATGGCATCGACGAGAGGAATCGCCGACTCGCCACCTTCGAGCGAGAACCGCTTCTGCCCAACGTACTTAGTCTGCAAGAACGTCTCGAATGCTTCGGCTTCGTTCAGCTTGTGCAAGATGCGCAGCTGTTCAGCGCGGTCGAGCTTCTCGTAGCCGCGCTCGACTCGAGACTGAATCCATGCGCGCTGAATTGGATCCCCGACATGCATGTATTCAATGCCGATCGTGCGGCAGTAAGCGTCGCGAAGAACACCAAGAATTTCGCGCAACTTCATGAACGTGCGACCGGCGAATCCGCCGACTGCGAATTCGCGGTCGAGATCCCACAGCGTCAAGCCGTGGCTTGCGACATCGAGGTCTGGATGCTGACGCTGGCGGTACTCAAGGGGATCGGTGTCTGCCATGAGGTGACCGCGCACGCGGAATGAGTGAATCAGCGCGTGTACGCGTGTGGTCTTGTCGACGTCACTGTCGTGGGTGCCGACGATGTCCTGTGCCCAATGAATTGGTTCATATGGAACGCGGAGGGACGTGAAGATGTCGCTGTAGAAGTTGTTCTCGCCGAGCAAGTACTGATGCACGCGACGCAAGAAGTCGCCGGACTGTGCACCTTGAATGATGCGGTGGTCGTACGTGCTCGTAAGTGTGATGATCTTGCTGATGCCCTGCTCGATGAGTCGAGCTTCTGATGAGCCTTGGAACTCGGCTGGGTATTCGAGTGCACCGACGCCGATGATGACGCCTTGACCCTGCATGAGACGTGGCACCGAATGAACCGTGCCGATAGTGCCTGGGTTAGTGAGGCTTGCGGTGGTGCCCGCAAAATCATCTGGAGTGAGCTTGTTGTTGCGGGCCTTGCGGACCATGTCTTCGTATGTCAGCCAGAAGGTGTGGAAGTCCATCTGCTCGGCGTTCTTGATGTTCGGAACGAGCAACTGGCGAGTGCCGTCTGGCTTTGCGAGGTCAATCGCAAGGCCGAGGTTGATTGATTTGTGCTGAACTACTGCCGGCTTGCCATCGACTTCGATGTAGCCGTAGTTCATCTCAGGCATGTCGCGCATCGCGCGGGTGATTGCGTAGCCGATGATGTGAGTAAACGAGACCTTGCCACCGCGACCACGAGCGAGGTGGTTGTTGATGACGGTGCGGTTGTCGACCATCAGCTTGGCTGGGATCGCGCGAACGCTGGTCGCTGTCGGTACCTGAAGCGAGGCTTCCATGTTGGTGACGACGCGAGCCGATGGGCCCTTGAGGACGACAACTTCGCCGGGCTCGGCAGCAGCTGGTGCCTCGTAGCCGGGACGCAAGTCGCGCACAGCGGTTGGGGTGGTGGCGGGAGTTGCTGGAGTTGATGGTCCAGAAGTGCTGAGAACCGCCTGGGCAGGAATCTCAGCAGCAGGCGGAATCAGGCTCGTGCCAGCTGGCGCCGTCAGGAACTGGATCGTCGGTTCGGCAGGCGTCGTGACCGTGGCTGAGCCATCGGCTGGTGTGTAGTCGGCAAAGAAGTCCCACCACGCTGGGTCGACTGAGTTCTTGTCCTCGCGGAACTTGTCGTACAACTCGTCAACGAGCCACTGGTTCGCACCGAAACTACTTTGTTTCTGGGATTCCGACGGCACAGCAAAGCCTTCCTGGGTCGCAATTTGCAGGGTTGAAGGTTAGTGCTTGTGCACCGTGCATGTCTGCCGGGATGCGCGAGGCTCGCAACGAGGGCAGGCTGCGTCCGTGACTCCTCAGTTTGCGGTGATTTCCGGCGGAAGCCGAGGTATCGGTTTTGCGGCGGCGACTTTGCTTGGCGAGGCCGGCTGGCGAGTGCTTGTCGTGGGCAAAACGGCCGAATCGGCCGATCGAGCTCGAGACCTGCTTCAAGCCGACGGCATTGAGGCGCATTCATTCGGCTGCGATGTGGGCGATGCCGACCAGGTCCGCCAATGCGCCGAGTTTGCCGCAAGCATCGCACCGGTGGACCTCCTTATTAATAGCGCTGGAGTGATGTCAGAGCGCACCGCCAAGACTCTGCGAACCTCGACTGACGAGTGGCAACGCGTGATGTCGACAAACCTCGACGGCACCTTCAACACGATTGCCGCCTTCGCGCCGAGCATGGTGGAGCGCCGTAGCGGTCGGATTATCAATGTCTCTGCCTGTCTCGGGCGGATGAGCGGGCCAGGAACCGACGGCGGACTCGCGCCCTATCGCATCTCTAAAGCTGCGGTAAACGCCCTCACCAAGAACCTCGCCGCCGAGATGAGTCACGGCAAACGAGGCGTCTTCGTCGACGCCATGTGCCCGAATCACACCCGCACCGACATGGGCGGACCGGATGCGCCGCGCTCGGCTGAGGAGGCGGCAGACACGATCGTGTGGCTCGCCACCCGCGAGCTCACCGACGCACAGGGTCAGCTCGCGCCGACCGGGCTGCTTTGGGAAGACCGCGCCGTTATTCCTTGGTGAGGTAGCAGCCGCCTGCCAGCCGACGGAACTCTTCACAAAGCCGTATGTCGCTCACAGCCGATTCACAGATACGATTTATGGAGAATACGCGCTCCAGGAGAGGGACACTCATGCGCAAAATCAACGTAGGCAAGTTGGCTTTGGCCACTATCGGGGCGAGCCTGGTTGTAATCGGTGTCCACGTCGCGTCGGTAATGGCAGCCGTCACGACCCCGTACACGATGGCCCAGGTGGCGACCCACAACACCGCCGCCAACTGCTGGACCGTGATCTCCAACAACGTCTATAACGTCACCTCTCTGGTCTCAACCCACACAGGTGGTGCAGCCCGCATCACGACCAACTGTGGCAAGGACGGCACGTCCAACTACAACGGTCAGCACAGCGGCAAGACCGCAATCCTGAACACGATGAATTCGCTGTACCAGGTGGGCGTTCTGGTCACTCCGACGGTGCCGGGTCCTCCGACTGGTGTGACGGCGACTGCTGGTAACGCGCAGGCGGTCGTCAACTGGGTTCTGCCGGCGAGCGACGGCAACTCGGCAATCACTCGATTCACGGTCACCTCATCTCCTGGCGCGAAGACCTGCACGGCTAACACCGCGACTGCGACCACGTGCACCGTCACTGGCCTGACGAACCTCACGGCGTACACGTTCACTGTGACCGCCACCAACGCAGTCGGTACGTCGACCGCGTCAGCCGCATCTGCTGCGGTGACTCCGCGTGCGACGCCGCTCGCGCCGACTGGCGTCACCGCAACGCGCGGCGACACTCAGCTCGTCATCAAGTGGACTGCTCCTGCATCGAACGGTGTCACTGTCACCGGCTACACCGCGACGACCGCGCCTGGCGGCAAGACCTGCACCGTCAACAGCGCTGCCACATTGACCTGCACCATCACCGGGCTCACCAACGGTCAGGCTTACACAGTAACTGTCGTTGCTAACTCGGCTGGCGGCGCATCAGACGCGTCTGTTGCTTCAACCGCAGTCGTTCCTGCTGGTGTTCCGACTGCGCCGACTGGCGTGGCCGGTATCCGTGGCGATTCGTCTGTCACTGTGTCATGGGCTGCGTCGACTGAAAACGGCGACCCGATCACTCTCTACACGGTCACTTCCAATCCAGGCGCAAAGACATGTACGTCGACTGGTCTTTCATGTCTCGTCAGCGGACTCACCAACGGCACCCCGTACACATTTACAGTCGTCGCAACTAACGGTGTCGGCAACTCGGCTGCATCGAGTGCATCCACTGCCGTCACTCCCGCAGTCGGCCCGACCGCACCGACTGGTGTGACGGCGACCGCGGGCGATGGTCGAGCAACGATTACGTGGACTGCCTCAAATGGCAACGGCTCTGCAGTCACTGGCTACACCGTCACATCGACGCCAGATTCCCTCACCTGCACGACGACCACCGCGACCACGTGCAGCATCACTGGCTTGACCAACGGCACCGATTACACATTCATCGTGATCGCGGCTAACGCTGTCAGCCAATCAAAGCCATCTACGGCATCGAATTCGGTCCGTCCGATGGGTCCGCCGACTGCACCGACTGGCGTAACTCCAGTTCGTGGCGATCGCCAGATCGAAGTGTCGTGGACGGCGTCGTCACCGAACGGCTCACCAATCACCAACTACCGCGCGACTGCAACACCTGTCGGTCAGCCATCGCTGCCGATTCAGGTCTGCAACACGCTGACGAC
>JBDLPZ010000118.1:0-9094 GCA_039800825.1 Actinomycetota bacterium | reverse complement strand
ATGATCGGCCGCCGCAGTCACCAAGTTGTCCCAGGGCAGCGGCTGACCAGCGCTTCGGGCGAACCAGGTGCCACCAGCAAAGAGCAGAAGAATCACAAACAGAAAGCGCAGAAATTTCACTTATCCCCCGTAACAAAGTTGTTGAGTACGGCAGTTAACAATAGCGCGAACCACAGCAAAAGCCCCCTCAATGCCGAGGGGGCTTTTGCTTTAACTTGAAGGCTTTGTCGTGAGACTCCGTTTGGCGGCACTCAAATGACAAAGCCCTGCGGTGCGATGACTACTTGATGGTCAAGGCTGCGATTGCGACGGCGAACAACACGAGCGGCACGAGTGCGCCCTTGACGTCCTTGGCCTTGAGATGGAACAAGATTGCTCCGCCCATGATGACGGCGAGGCCGAGAACGCCACCAGCTGCGAGCATGTCTGGGAACCAGTCCCAGTAACCGAAGACAGCGACAATGCCGAGCACCAGCTCAGCGATGCCAATCTGCTTCATGATGTTGGTGTAGTTGAGCTTCCTAGCAGCTTCAACTGCCATTGGCTTCGACTGAATCTTGCTGGAGCCGGAGAGCGCTAGCAGAACGCCAAGAGCGGTAGCCAAAGGCTGAAACATGAAGTCCTCTTTTCGTGGATTGCAACGGGGGTCGAAACTTAGCGAAGTACAGTGCCGCCATGCCTGAGAACCACCCAGCCGTGGCGCGTGTCCGAGAATTTCTCAAGCGCGCCGATCACCACTGCGACATCACGATCCTGTCCGACAGCGCCCGCACCGCGAAGGAAGCTGCCGACTCGCTTGGCATCGAGGTGGGACAGGTCGCATCTTCAATCGTTTTCGGCTTGCCAGGAGATCCAGAGCCGACTCCCCTGCTGGTCGTGACATCAGGTGCACATCGCGTGGACACCGCCAAGGTCGCCGATTTTCTGGGAGTTCCAAAGTTGCTCCGTGCAGACGCCGACTTCGTGCGACGCTGGAGCGGATTCGCTATCGGTGGTGTCAGCCCATTCGGTTGGGTGGCGCAGCCAGAGGGCGAAGCCAGCGATCATGGCTACCCTGCTGAGCTCACAATCCTGGTCGACAACGCCCTCAATCAATACGACGAAGTCTGGGCGGCAGCGGGCCATCCGCATTCGGTGTTCCCGACGACGTTCGCAGAGATCGTGCGGATCACCGCCGGCACACCATGTGACGTGGCCGACTGACATGACATCGGCGTTGATGCAGTTCGCAGTCGTCGCAGGATTGATGACGTTAGTGCCTGGCCTCGACTTCACGATGATCTTGCGGACCGCGCTCACGCAGTCCAAGCGAGTCGCGTTCGCAGCTGGCGCGGGAATCTGCCTTGGCCTTTTTGTCTGGGCACTTGCAGCAGCGGCCGGACTCAGCGCAGTCCTGGCTGCTTCAGAGAGCGCTTTCACCGCGCTTCGTCTGGCAGGCGCGGCATACATGATTTATCTCGGAGCGATGTTTATCTGGCATTCGCGCCATCCTCAGGTGGCAACCGAGTCTGACGCGGTAAGCGCTGAGTCAGCAATCACAACTTTTTGGCGCGGAGTACTCACCAACATTCTTAATCCAAAGATTGGCGCCTTCTATATCGCCATGTTGCCGCCGTTCATCCCGGCCGACACCAACGTCGCACTCGCGGGCCTCGCGCTCGGCGCTGTCCACGTGATCGAGTCCATGCTGTACTTCACAGCGATCATCCTCGCTGCAAATTTCTTCAAGTCACAGTTCTCGCGTCCTCGATTTCGAGCTTGGCTCGATCGAGTCGCCGGCGTACTGATCATCGGATTCGGGGTACGGCTCCTTACCGCGAGCAGCCCTGCATGAGTGGAGTGATTGCGCTGCCACTGATGGCGATCGTGACGCTGGTTGCAGGACTCGGACTGATCAAGCTCGGCCGCGTCATCGGTGGCCGAAGCCTCAAGGCTCGACACGCGAACCCGGCCATCAATTACCAGATTCACTACCAAGCGATTGCGCTGGCCGCCGCGGTGGCGTTCGTCGCACTGTTGAGCTTGATCAACAACGGCGGCTTTATCGGCGTTGGTGTTTTGGATGCGCGCGCCGAACAGTTCGGATGGATGGGTTTCGATGCTGACGTCACGTGGATGACGGCAGGGCTGACGTTCTTGATCTTGCCAACTCTGGGCACTGCGATTGTGTCGTATTCCCAGGTCGCGAAACAGACGAAGCTAGTCGGCAATCGATTCATACAGGCTCTCAGCTGGGGACTGCTCTTTTCGCTGACCAATTCACTGACCGAAGAACTGATCTTCAGAGTCGGGCTCGCCCAAGTACTCGGCGCTACGGATTTTGCGAGCTACTTGCCGTGGGTGACTGCTGCAGTATTCGGCGGCCTGCATTACTTCGGCACACCTGGCAAAGCCATCGGCGTCTTGATGGCGGGTTTCCTCGGCTGGGCATTGATGTGGTCGATTCTCGAAACGCACGGCATCGCGTGGGCGTGGGCTATTCACTGCGCGCAGGACATCCCGATTCTGACCTTGATCATCTGGAAGTCGCTATCTGAAACTGGGCAGTTGTGAGTCGCACAGCAACTGTGTACGGCGCAGGCGTCGCCGGAATGGCCACCGCGCTGCGGCTTCGCAACCAAGGTTTTGACGTCACAGTCATGGAACGGACGGGCAGCTACGGCTACCCGCTTGGTTCGGCGCATCACTTTGGTTACCGCTTTGAGCTCGGCCCATCCATGATCACGCTGCCCGCCGTCTATCGCGATCTCTTCATCAAGACTGGCGCACCGCTCGAAGAGGTTGTCGATTTGCAAGCCGTGGACGTTGCCAGAGAGTTCGTGTTCAGCGACGGCACTCGAATCACGACACCTGGCGTCGGGTTGCCCGCGTTTGCAAGCGCCATCGCAGAGTCTCTCGGCGAGTCTGCTGCGCAAGAGTGGCGATCAATCATTATTCAAGCCGCAAATCACTGGTCAGCCATCCGGCAGGAACTTCTGCAATCACGACCACTCTCCTTGCGGGCAGTCGTTAGCAGTCTCAGGTCCAATGGAGTTTTAGGACTCTATGTCGGCGTGAGGTCTGCCGCCTCCCGTCTACGCCAGATTCGCAACGATCAACTTCGCCAAATCGCCGATTACCTGCTCCGCACTCACAGCCTTTTGCCTATGAGAGTAAACGAACATGCATTCATGCTCGCTTACATCGAACAAGAGTTTGGGCTGTGGCATATTAACGGCGGATCCAGCGCACTGGCAGACGCGATTTACCAGCGATGCGTAGACAGGGGCGTCAGTTTCGAGTTCGATGTCGACGTCAGCGCTCGAGCACAGACGAGATCCGATGTGCTGGTGTACGAAAGCCGCCTTGAATCTGTATTGCTTGACGAGGCATGCCTGGATGCAGCGGTTATCTGCGTACTCCTCGATCAGCGAGTCGACCTCAATGCGCACGAGACGGTGTACCTACCAGATCACGCGAGCGCAACGGGTATCGGCGCTATCGCAGTGAGTTATGCGGCATCCGAGACCGACGTTGAATCGCGAGTACAAGCTCTGCGCATTGCTGTGCCGCTGCCGCTATCGAGTACCGACGAGGATCGCGAGCTTTACGCAGGAAAGGTGCTCGATGAGCTAGCCCACAGAGGCTTCGATATTCGCGACCATGTTGCCGGCGCACATTCTTACGCGGCTGCAGAGACACCAAACCAAGCTCACACTGTTCATCGTCTCTATTACGAACTGCAGAACAATCGTCGCTCACTCGATCGCGGTCAATACACCGTCGGTGGGAATGCTTACCCAGGCGGGCGTGCAGAGTTTTCGCTGATGGGTGCTGAGATTGTTGCTGATCTTGTCCGCGCGGACTTTCCGAAGTCGCAGTCCAAATAGTTCTGCTGCGCTAGTGCGAGACACCAAGATTGGTGAAGATCTCACGTGTCGAACGCGAGCGATTCAGAGTGTAGAGATGAACGCCTGGAGCACCGCCGGCGATGAGCTGTTGTGCGAGCTCTGTCGTCGACTCAATACCAAGTTCGATCACTGCCTCAGCGTCATCCTTAATCGCGTCGAATCGGGCGGCGAGATCGGCCGGGAACTCAGCACCTGACAATGTTGAGAACCGTTCAATTTGTTTGAAACTCGTCACTGGCATTAGCCCAGGCAAGATGGGCATGCTGCAGCCGAAGCGAGATGAACGCTCGAGCATGTCGAAGTAGTGCTCGGCCGCGAAGAAGAGATTGGTGACGGCGAAATCCGCACCGGCCTTTTGCTTGTCCGCAAGTAGCTTGGCATCAGCGTCGAGATCCCGAGATTCTGGATGGCCCTCAGGGAAGGCCGAGACTCCGATGCTGAAGTCGCCGCGCTCACGCAGCATTTCCACGAGTTCAATGGCGTAGGTGAAGCCGCCGTCCGTCGTAACCCACGGCGTGCCTGGCCCAGTGACCGGATCGCCGCGCAGCGCCAGGATGTTGTTGATGCCGGCGTCTGCAAACTTGTCGACGGTGACCTCGAGCTCGGCGCGCGTAGCGCCGACACACGTCAGGTGAGCGAGAGTCGGGATTCCCGTCTGCTTGACGATGCGTTCTGTGATGCCCAGCGAGACGTCTTGGGTCGAGCCGCCAGCCCCATACGTGACCGAAACGAACGACGGCGCGAATGGTCGCAACTTCTCCATCGTCGTCCACAAGGTGGCTTCGCCTTCAGGAGTCTTGGGCGGGAAGAACTCGCACGAATACGACAGTTCACCGGCTTGGCGAAGATCTCGTAATACGTCTCGAATCAACATGGGCGAAATTATGCCGTGAGCGGTGTCGCGGAAATGCCTGTAACCACATGGCGGACTACCGTGTGCCCGTGACTGATACGACGGCTGGATTGAGCGTTCTGGATATAGCTGATTTTCGACAGCGAGTCTCCTCCAAAGTCTCCGAAGTCTTTGCAGAACAGACTCCTCTGCTCCTGTCAGTGAGCGACGATCTCCAACCAATGATTACCTCAATCAGCGCGCTGATGGCTGGTGGCAAGCGCTTGCGTCCTGCGTTTGCTTATTGGGGTTGGCGCGGCGCAGGCGGCGCCGATTCGGATGCCGCCGTCAGTGCCGCTACTGCCCTGGAGTTCCTCCAGGCATGCGCGCTGATTCACGACGACGTCATGGACGGATCCGACACGCGTCGCGGTCTGCCAGCTACTCATCGCTTCTTCGAGTCCCTCCATCGCGAGGGCGCATGGCTCGGATCGGCTGAAAACTTCGGAGCAGGCGCGGCCATCCTCGCTGGCGATCTGTGCCTATCGTGGGCAGACGAACTCCTGTTTACCTCGGACTTTGATCACGAGTCATTGGTCCGCGCAAAGCGCGTCTACGACGTGATGCGCACCGAGCTCATGGCAGGGCAGTACCTCGACTTGCTCGAACAGTCTCGTGCAAGTGCCGACGTGTCACGCATCCGCAACGTCATCCGTTACAAGAGCGCCAAGTACACGATTGAGCGTCCTCTACATATGGGTGCAGCCCTCGCTGGCGCGAACGAAAGCATCATGCAGAGCCTCAGCGACTACGGGCTTCCGCTCGGGGAAGCATTCCAACTCCGAGACGATGTGCTCGGTGTGTTCGGCGACCCTCAAGTGACCGGCAAACCTGCAGGTGACGACTTGCGTGAAGGTAAGCGCACGGCACTCATCGGTTTCACAGCAGAACTCGCTAGCGCCGCTGACTCTTCGTTCGTTCTCCAGAGCCTTGGTCGCCCAGACCTTTCAGCGACCGATGTGCAACGCATCTGCAGCATCATCACTGACTGCGGCGCTCTCGACCGCGTCGAAGCACTTATTGCTGACGGTCTGAAGTCAGCACTCGGCGCACTCGAGACCTCCGCATTGACCGACGAATCAAAGTACGTTCTCTCGAATCTGGCAGTCGCCGCCACCGACCGAAAGTTTTAGTTATGGACTTACTTCGTTTTGCTCCTCGCGCCACCCCACGCAAAGTCACTGGCGAAACTGACCATGTCGTCATCGTCGGCGCCGGCCTCGCTGGCCTGTCTGCTGCCATGCGACTAGCGGGGGCCGGTCGCAAAGTCACCGTGCTGGAGCGCGAGTCGGTACCTGGTGGTCGTGCTGGATTGATTAACGACAGCGGCTTCGCTTTCGACACTGGCCCGACGGTCTTGACGATGCCTGACCTGATTGCTGACTGCTTTGATGCTCTCGGCGAATCCATGTCGGAGTGGCTTGAGCTCATGCCGGTCGCACCTCTGTATCGAACTTTCTTCCCTGATGGCTCACAGCTCGACGTGCACTCAGACACCACTCAGATGGCCGCTGAACTCGAGCGCGTGATTGGCCGCGGCGAGGCTGAGGGCTACCTCAAGTACGTGGACTTTGTGGAGAAGCTCTACAAATACGAAATCAAAGACTTCATCGATCGCAATATCGATAGCCCCTTCGACTTGCTTACACCGAATCTTGCGAAGTTGCTCAGCATCGGAGGATTCCGGAAGCTTGCGCCGAAGGTCGAGGAATACCTCAAGGACCCGCGCACCCAGCGCATCTACTCGTTCCAGGCGATGTACGCCGGTCTGTCGCCATATGACGCGTTGGCAATCTACGCAGTGATTGCATACATGGACTCTGTCGCGGGCGTTTTCTTCCCTAAGGGCGGCATGCACGCGCTTCCACGAGCCATGGCAGCAGCAGCGGAAAAGCACGGTGTTGAGTTCCGATACAACACGACTGTCTCGCGCGTAGAACATCGCGGCGGACGTGCTCTGGCAGTCATCACTGCTGACGGCGAACGAATCGCTGGAGACAGCTTCATCCTCAATCCCGATCTTCCGGTCGCCTACCGTGATTTGCTCGGAGTTAATCCGATCAGCCTGAGACGTCTCAAGTACTCACCCTCGTGTTTCTTGCTTCTTGCTGGCTCTAATCAGCAGTACTCCAAGATCGCGCATCACAACATTCACTTCGGCCATCAGTGGGAAGGTGTGTTCACCGAGCTCATCGACAAGAAGAAGCTCATGAGCGATCCTTCGATTCTGGTGACTAACCCAACTCACTCCGATCCATCTCTTGCACCGGACGGCAAAGAGATTTATTACGTCTTGTTCCCTACGCCTAACCTCGATGCTGACATCGACTGGCGTAAGGAAACGCCGCGATACCGCGACGAAGTTATTCGCACCCTGGAAGCGCGCGGCTATGTTGGCTTCGGCGACTCCATTGAGCTAGAACACATCACGACGCCGCTCGAGTGGGAACAACGCGGAATGGAACGCGGCGCTCCTTTCGCGGCCGCGCATTCGTTCTTGCAGACCGGGCCATTCCGTCCCGGCAACATGTGGGGCGAAAACGTCGTGTTCACTGGCTCTGGCACGCAACCGGGTGTCGGCGTTCCGATGGTTCTGGTGTCGGGCCGCCTCGCCGCAGAACGCATCACTGGCAAAGACTCGAGTTACCAGTCGCGAGCCTGGCGCTAACGGTGTCGCGACCCTCTCTCTCCACCCGCGATTGGCTCATCAGCCACGGCAGCATTTCAGCTCTTGGAGTTCTCCTGATTGGCCTTGGTTCGGTCGGAGTTGGCTGGTTGCCACCGCTGTATGACGTGCACGTCAACCCACTACTTGAGGCATTGCGACTCACTGACCAGGGACAGCTAATTGGTCGCATCGCCGTGATTCTCGGTGGCGCATTGCTGGTCCATTCGTGGCTAGTGCTCGGCCTTGCAGTGCTTCGCGACTTTACGGTGACTGTGTCTCAGTTGTGGGCGCTGCTGGCCGTGCGGATTTCCGTACTCATGTTCGTCCCGCCACTGTTTTCTCGCGACGTCTACTCCTATATTGCTCAGGGACGTCTCATGGTTCTCGGCCTCGATCCGTATGAGACTGGCGTCGGCGCACTGCCCGGCTGGTTCCAACTCGGACCCGATCCCATGTGGGCCGAAAGTCCAACACCATACGGTCCGCTGTTCCTACTCATTCAGCATGGAATCGCAGCGATTACCATGACTTCGCCTACCTGGGCAGTCATCTTGTTCAAGCTGACGTGCGTGGCAGGCATTGCGCTCATGGCCACGGCGGTTGCGCAGCTCGCAACTGCACATGGGATTGATGCGGCGAGCGCGACATGGCTCACCGTCCTCAACCCGCTCGTGGTGATGCATCTGTTCGCAGGCGTACACAACGACGCGCTGATGATTGGGTTCCTCCTCTGGAGTTTCGTTTTCGCCGCTGACCGAAGAACACTGCTCGCGCTTTTCGCACTTGCCTTCGCGATTGCTACCAAGCCAATCGCACTCCTGGCCCTTCCCTTCGTTGTGCTTGCTCTGCAACCAAAGCTGACTTCGCATGTTCGGCTATGGGCCGCATGGATCGGCGCGGCAATTGCAGAAGTGTTGATCTTGAGCGGGCTGGGTGCGCTTAATGGCGTCGGATTCGGATGGATTGGCGCGCTCTCTACTCCCGCTTCTGTCGCGACTCTGCTGTCGCCGCCCACAGCACTTGCCGAGTTGTTCGGACTCTTCACTAACCGGTTTGGCATCGATTCATATCCATACGTGTTGCCAGTGCTGCGAACACTCGGACTGGCCATCGCTCTAGGCATCATCGTGTGGCTGGCGCTGCGCCCACGCGGACGTTCCGCATTGCGCAGTGCAGGCTTGGCTTTCACGGCCGTCGTTGCTTTGAGCCCAGTCGTCCAGCCTTGGTACTTGTTATGGGCGCTTCCGCTAGTCGCTTGTTCGGGCCTGCTGCGAGCGTGGCATTTGCGTGCCATCGTCGCGGGCAGTGCCGCATTCGTCATGTACTCGCTGTCTGAAGTCAATGTCGTGACCGATTCGACGATCGATATTTCTGACTATCTCTCCGTGGGTCTATCGGCCGCGATTGTGTTGATCATCGCGGTGGCTAGTCCCAGCGAACGCGCACTAGTTTGGGGCACCCAGTTTGCAAACGGTCTGGCCCCACAGACCCCCGAACAGAAGTTGCGGGCCGCTGAACAAGTCGTCCAAGGAGGTGCTCATGTCAGCTCGTGATCTCGACGCTGCGGGCATCACCGACGCTTCGATGCGCGACTCCTACGAGTACTGCCGAGAGTTGAACGCAAAACACGGCAAGACGTACTAC
>JBDLPZ010000117.1:0-4620 GCA_039800825.1 Actinomycetota bacterium | reverse complement strand
TGGGTCGTGACCCAGTCATCGGATTGGAGCATTTGGGGAGCAGCTCCTTCGTGGAAGATATCGACAGCATCCTTGAGTACATCGACAATTTCCTGTGGCAACGTAATGCGCTCGTCTGCCGACGAGACCAAGTCAAACGTGCCGGTGTGAGCGGTGAGAAGCCTCCTCAAGTCTTCGACAACGTGGGACTCTGGCATCGCTGCGGTTGTGGCTTTCTTGGGCATGCACTGATCGTCGCACAATTTTGACCTATTCGAAATAATCGAAATTGGGGCCTGTGGATATCAGCTTTGCCAGGCCACGTTCTCGCATCGGATGCGCATCGTCACGACTACCGCAAGTGCCAGGCTGGCCAGCAGACACATCTGCCAGTTCCCCGCTGCGAGCGGGAGCAGAGCCGCTGCCGTTGCGCCGCCGAGATAGCCAGGGTGCATCAGCCATCGGTATGGCCCTCGACGAATTGGTGCCTCACCTTTGAGCACAATCACGCCAGTCGTCCAACGGCGCCCGAGTGTGGCAATTGCCCACACGTGCAGCGATTCCAAGCACACGAAGCCCACCGCCGCGGCAACTTGGATCGAAGTAGACACGGTCGGCGCGACCATCGACGCAAATCCAGCCATAAAGCCCGCCGACGCCATCGCAGCGAGGAGCCATGGGTGCTGCTTCGGGCAATACTCCTTGGCACCTGCGTTCAGCAGCCGCAACGTGTTGGTGACAGAGAGCCACACTTCGCCGGCGCGAAGCACAGTCCACCCAAGCACCAAGAAAGTTGCTGCGCTGGCTTTCATAAGTCAATTGAACACCTGAAGGTGCATCGGCTGATAGTTTCAGCGGCGCTAATCAGCAAAGGTGGGAATCGTGAGATTGAGTCTGCAGAGCTTCGACAGAAGCCGAGCGCGCAAGACGGCCGTGGTGACGTTCATTGGCCTGCTTGCGCCGCTGATTCTGTCGATTACGACTGGCAACACGGTGATCGCGCAGTTCCCCATCCTTCAGGTGTATCTCAGCCCGATCTTCTTGATTGCCTCAGCTATCGGACTCAAGGTCAACAAGGAGGAACCAGCCCGCAGCACGTGGCTTGGCCTCTTGTTAGGAACGGCTATTGCTGCCATCGTGGGCACTTGCATTTTCTTCTGGATGCTGTGGACGCTGGGATGGCTGGGCTGAGATGACGACTGACAACCAACTCGAATGGGGAACCGGGATGCCGCTGCGCGGCGACCGCATCCACCGATACGTGAACGCTTACTGCCCTGACTGCCACTTCGATGTCGACGCTGAGGGGCTCACTGAGGTCCGGGCGCTATCTGGATGGCTAGCCGAACGCGACGGCAAAATCTGGCTCGAACGTGGCTGCCCAAAGCACGGTTTCTTGCGCACGCTGTACGACGAGGTGCCAGAGATTTTGACCTACCTCGAGCAATGGCAAGCGCCGACCAAATGGCATGTGCCTGACTCGCCCGGCAACTTCGCGCCATTGCCTGGCGCATATCTGCAGGGGCTCGGCGAGATGCAGACGCAGCACACCTGCATCCTTCTCGAAGACATTATTGAAGAGTGCAACCTGCGTTGCCCGACATGTTTCACCGAGTCATCGCCGGACCTCAAAGGCATCGCGACGGTTGAAGAAATTCTCGCTAACGTCGATCAACGCATCGCGCGCGAGAATGGCCGTATCGACGTGGTGATGCTCAGCGGCGGCGAGCCAACGATTCACCCAGACTTGCCTCGGCTTCTCGACGAACTTGTTGCACGCAACATCGTCCGAATTCTCATCAACACCAACGGCTTGAAGATTGCCTCCGACGACGCGCTACTTGAGCGCATCAAGAAGCATCGCGAACGCGTCGAGGTATACCTGCAATTCGATGGTTTCCGTGCGGAATCTTCGAAGTTCCATCGCGGCGGCGATATCACTCACATCAAAGCCGCAGCGCTAGATCGGCTCTCTGCTGCAGGCATTTTCACCACTCTCACCATGACGGCGGCACTCGGCGTCAACGACGATGAGATCGGTGCGGTCGTGTTGAAAGCGCTCGAGACTCCCTATGTCGGAGGGGTTTCGATTCAGCCGGTGTTTGGTTCCGGCCGCGGAAATCCCATCAACGCCCAGGATCGACTGACGCATACCGGCGCTCTTAAGCGGCTCGGCGAGCAAACAAACAATGTCGTGCAGTGGACGGATCTGACCGCACTCCCCTGCAGTCATCCGCATTGCGCCAGCGTCGGTTACATGTTGCGTACCGACAAAGGCGAGTGGAAGTCGCTTAACGAAATGATTGGTGCGGAACGACTTAAAGAACATCTCGGTCTTATCTCCAACCGAATCGCTGATCGCGACATTCCAAAGGATCTCCAAGCCGCTGTGCAGGCATCGCTACTGGGCCTGCTCAGCGAACAAAGCAGCCTCAGCTCGCCTGCGATCGGTCAGCTCTGGAAGGACGTCTGCGAAGCGTGCGACCTGGGCATCGCGACGCTGCTGAAGATTGCGGCATCCGCTGGGTTGTCGCACAAGAAAGAAGCACTCCGCCAGATGCTGGGTGAGCGCGTCGTGCGCATCACCATCAAGCCCTTCATGGATCGCAACACCATGATCGAAGAACGGCTCACACAGTGCTGCGTTCACGTCGGCACTCGCTCTGACCAAAACCAGTGCGCACCATTTTGTGCAGTGCAGGCATGGCCAGCGCTATCCAACACTCGCATCTCGCATAAGGCCAACAAGAACTTAAAGGTGATCTCATGACATCGCTGACGCCAGGTCGACCCGTACCCGGCACTCCGCCAACCGATGAAGCTCAGCCAGCATTCGATCCCCTGCGCCTATGCATCTACACGACGGTTGCACTCATCACCTGGATTGCTGGACCGTTTGCTGTGCTCGGCTTTGCGGCTCTTGGACTGGCTGGTTATTGGAAAGCACACCAGGCGGGACTCACTCGATCCAAGTGCTACTTGCGAGATGTGCGGTTAGTGCTGGCTTATCTATTTGCGATTGCAGCTATTGCTGCAGTTTTCGCAGCGAACACCACCATTGGTTGGTTCAACTAACCAGCAGCCGCGGTAACGCTGCACAACCACCTCGGCTAGCGCAGGCGTGCGATCGAGTGGAAAAGTACAAACGCGCTCGCCAGCGGCTTCTCGAATCCGATCAGGCAGCACACCGTCGAACAGCACCAGCGAAGCCACGGACACTTCACCGACGCCATCCAGCTGCAACTGCTCGATTGCCTCGTTGACCGTCGGAGCAGCCTGCGAGGCGTATGCGACGACCACGCGCGTACCGCGCTTCGCAGACCAGGCTGCGGCGAAATCTCTTAGATCTTGTTGAGCTGTGGCGCTACTTGTGCCAGCCGTGGCGAGCACCAAATCGCCAGTTGGCAACAGCGCATCGATTGCTTCTCGCCACTCATCCACGAGACCGAGTGGCGGGGTCAACGCCAGCTCGAGACCCGACACTTGGCCTGCCTCAGTGACCGCCGCGGGCACGTCAACGCGCACGTGAAATGCTCGCGAAAGGAACAACGGAACAACAACGGCCCGGCTAAGGCCACGACGTGCGAGTGCCTCTGCCACTTGGGTCAATGTTGGCTCGGCGTGGTCAAGGAACGCGGCATGGACATCAAGGCCAGCCGAGTCCGAGACTCGCCGCGCTAAAGAATGCACTGCCTGAACGCCACGCGGATCTGGGCTGCCATGCGCCAACAAAATCAGTGGTGCCGTCATGGCGTCATACTTTCAGATCTGCGCCGAGCGCAGCCACATCGCCGACCACGACGATCGCGGGATTGGAGATGTGCATGCGTTGCGCATCCGCAACAACCTCAGCGAGTGTCGTGCGTAGAGTGCGCTGTTCAGGCGCGAAGGCCTTTTCAACAATCGCGACAGGTGTTGATGGCGACGCACCATGTTTGAAGAATTCACTAACAAGCTGAGGTAGCGTCTTGACTCCCATCAGGACGACAAGCGTTAGCCGAGATTTGATCACGTGCTCCAGATCGCCGATTTCGTGACCACTGACGACGGTGAAGCCAGCTGTGATGCCTCGATGTGTCACTGGAATTCCGGCAGCGCTTGGACCGGCGATTGCGCTCGTGATGCCAGGAATGACTTCGACCGCAACGCCGGCTTCTATGCAGGCAATGACTTCTTCGGAGCCGCGGCCGAGCACGTATGGATCGCCACCTTTGAGGCGCGCTACCCGCAACCCACCGCGCGCCCGTTCGACAATCACAGCGTTGATCTGGTCCTGAGTCAGTACGTGATTATCTGGCGACTTGCTGGCATCGATGAGCTCAACACCAGCATCAAGATCTTTGAGCAGTTCAAGCGGTGCGAGTCGATCGAAGACGACAACATCTGCATCAAGCAAAGCCTTGCGGCCGCGCACAGTGATGAGGTCGGCAGCCCCTGGGCCTCCGCCGATGAGCACCACGCTGCCAGTCGCGCGTTCGCGCTGACGGCGGGCGCCCACTTCGCCAGCCCGAAGCAACCCCGTCACCGCATCGCGCAGAAGAACACTTCGGCGCGGATCGCCTGAAGCGACAGAGAAAGTAACGTCATCAACATCGCCGACGGCAGGTCTACGGGCGGCACTAACGTTCGCATCGTCGGCAC
>JBDLPZ010000116.1:0-4557 GCA_039800825.1 Actinomycetota bacterium | reverse complement strand
AGCGTGGCCTTCTGCTATCTGGCCACCATCGGATGACGTGGCGCTGTCGAATGAGTTCATTGAGCTGCGCCCGTCGCGGGTCGAAGATGCGGCTGAGTTGTTTGCGGCGCTCGACCACGATGCCGTGTGGGCTCACGTGGCTGGCCGGCCTGCGGATGTCGATGCCATGGTGCGACTGATTGACTGGAAGCGTGCCGAGCCGACCTGGTTCCCCTGGACGGTGCGACTGGTGGCCCCGCTCGCTGGCCTGGCCGCGGGGACTGTCGTGGGCACGTCTTCTTACCTCGAGACCTCGCCGAATGACGCCCGAACCGAGATTGGCTCGACGACGTATTCGCCTTCTGTCTGGGCGAGCGCGGTCAACCCTTCAGCCAAGCTGCTCCTGCTCGAGTTCGCTTTCGAAAGTCTGAACATGAGCCGGGTTCAGCTCAAAACCGACGTGCGCAATGCCCGCTCACAGCAGGCGATTGCTCGCCTGGGCGCTACCTGCGAGGGGCTGATTCATCAGTACCAGCGTCGCGCGGACGGGTCGATTCGGGACACCGTTTTGTTCTCGATTGTGGACACGCAATGGCCTTCAGTGAGGGATGGGCTGACGTCTCGCCTTCGGGGCTAGTAGCGTGTCGGGTTATGAGCATCGAATTGCCAAACCCAGAAGAAGGTCAGCGCGTCTTTGATTTGGACCGCGCGCACGTTTTCCACTCATGGTCTGCACAGGGAACGCTTGCACCGTTTACCCCTGCCAAGACTCAGGGCAGCTATATCTGGGATTACAACGGCAAGCAGTACCTCGACATTTCTTGCCAGCTGGTCAACACCAACATTGGTCATCAGCACCCGAAGGTGATTGCAGCGATTCAAGAGCAGGCCGGCGAAATGGCGACGATCGCGCCGCAGCATGCGGTGAAGTCGCGCGGTGAAGCTGCCGAACGCATCGTCAGTGTTGCTCCCGAAGGTTTTAACAAGGTGTTCTTCACTAACGGTGGCGCCGACGGTATTGAAAATGCAATTCGCATGGCGCGTTTGCACACCGGTCGCACCAAAGTCTTGTCGTACTACCGCAGCTACCACGGCAACACTGGTGCCGCGATCAACGCGACGGGCGACTGGCGTCGTATTCCTAACGAATACTCGATGGGACACGTTCACTTCTTCGGACCGTTTCAGTACCGCTCAGCGTTTTGGTCGGAGTCTCCTGAACAGGAGTCGGCTCGTGCGCTTGAGCACCTTGAGGCAGTCATCGTCGGTGAAGGTCCACAGTCGATTGCTTGTATCTTGATTGAATCAGTCGTCGGTACCGGCGGTGTTTTGATTCCACCTCCTGGCTACATGGAAGGCGTACGCGCGCTGTGCGATAAGTACGGCATCGTTTACATCGCTGACGAAGTCATGGCTGGCTTCGGTCGCACTGGCAAGTGGTTTGCATTCGAACACTTCAACGTCACGCCAGACCTCATCGTTTTCGCCAAGGGCGTTAACAGCGGTTACGTCCCTGTCGGTGGCGTGATCTTGAGCGATGCGATTGCGGCAACGTTTGATACCCGTGTCTTCCCTGGCGGTCTGACGTACTCCGGCCATCCGCTTGCTGCAGCTTCTATCGTCGCAACGATCGATGCGATGAAGGAAGAGGGAATCGTCGAAAACGCCGAGCGCGTTGGTCGCGATTTGATTGGCCCTGGTCTTCGTGCATTGGCTGAACGTCATCCGATCATTGGTGAAGTGCGCGGCGTTGGTGTCTTCTGGGCATTGGATCTCGTGACCGATCGTGCTACCAAGAATCCTGTCGCGCCTGCGACCGGTCCTTCGCCAGTGATTGCGGAGCTGGGTGCGGAGTGCCGCAAGAACGGTTTGCTGCCGTTCTTGGTTGCCAACCGCATTCACGTCGTGCCGCCATGCAATGTGTCTGATGCAGAAGTCGCGGAGATGCTTGAAAAGCTCGAGGTCGTCTTCTCGGTGATGGACAAGCACTACCAGCCCTAAAACCCCCTTGCGGTACGTGCAAATGCCCTATGCGGTACGTGAAAATGCCCTATGCGGTCGGTGACCGCGGCACTTTTCTCTCAGGCTGCACGGCTCATTCGCTTAATCCGAAATTGAAGTGCTCGCATAACGGCATCAGGATTTTCGTTGAGCTCACGGTTTGATGCTCGAAAAGTCTCAACACCGTAGCTTCTGAGGACTCGCATGCGGAAAGCATCGATTGCTTGGTGCTCCTCTGTTTGGTGATGGATTCCATCGATCTCAACCGCGAGCATTCGCTTGCCAATCAATATGCCGAAGTCGGGATGAATCGGTGTGCCGTCCTCAAGCTCGAATTCTGGTTTGTAAACGAGTCCGCGAATTCCGTGCTTGCTAATGAGGTCGACGAACAAGTGCTCGGTCACCGTGTCCACGTTTTCTCTCAGCGACAGCACGCGCGGCAAGGCACGCTTCATCAAACTTGAGCGACGGTTTGAAAGTGCCGTGTCGCACAACTCAAACATGGTGACGTAACCGTTTTGAATGCTCCAATATGCGTAGAAGTGTGCCTGCTTTTGAGTCTTTGCCCATGCCATCGCGTGCACGACGGAGAGCGAGTGACAAGTTCGCGACGGAAATCCATCTTCCCTTGAGAATTCTCTTCGCGATGTGTGCAGCACTGCTTGCGGGAACGGCTCAAGCCGAGTGCCTCGCGGACCAATCAAATCGATGCGGCGTTCGTGAGTCGTCTCCATCCCTAGGAATTCGAGCGCTGCGACCCCAGTCAGTGCCAGGTTCTCATGATGTAAGAACGCGGCGATTAGTTCTTGTTGGCGCGTCAGAGGTTCGAGCGACAACTTAATGACTCGGTTGGTGACTGGCTGCCATTGATTGGCTGCGAATCTTCGAGCGACCGCTCTCGTGTTAAGTCCGAAGGACAGCAGTTGTGGGCGGGTGATGAGGCCTGCTTGTTTTTCTGCGAGGTCGAGTAATTCAAGGGGAAGTAATTGCACGGGCGCAGGCTGCAGTGTTGCTGACCGCATTGGAAGGCTTGTAGTGAAAGCGTCAATGAACCGTGAGGTTTCTGGAAGTTTTGTGATCTTTGTGCCTTTCGTACGTACCGCATAGGGCAATTTCACGTACCGCATAGGGCATTTTCACGTACCGCAATAAAATCGGGGGGTGAAGGTCTTAGTCATTGGTTCGGGTGCCCGCGAGCACGCGCTTGTCCGCGCACTCCTCAAGGACGCCGCCGTAGAAACCGTCGTCTGCGCTCCAGGCAACGCCGGCATCGCCCTCGACGTTGAGACTCGCGCCGTCGATGTCACCAACGCCGCAGCTATCACGACCATGGCCCAAGAGCTCGCAGTCGACCTCGTCGTCGTCGGTCCAGAGGTTCCGCTAGCCCACGGCGCAGCTGACGCTGTCACCGCCGCCGGCATCGCATGCTTCGGCCCGCTCAAGAGCGCGGCAATGCTCGAAGCTTCGAAATCTTTCGCCAAAGACATCATGATCGCCGCGGGCGTTCCGACCGCACGCGCCCACACATGTCAGACGCTCGACGAAGTCGCTGCCGCCATCGACGAGTTTGGTGCGCCGTATGTCATCAAGGACGACGGCCTCGCAGCTGGCAAAGGCGTTGCCGTCACGAGCGATCGCGACGCCGCCCTCGCGCACGCCGCAGATTGCCTCAGCAAGCCGGACGGCGCAGTTGTGGTCGAGGAGTATCTCGACGGCCCAGAAGTTTCACTGTTCCTTCTCGCAGACGGACGCACCGTCGTCCCGCTCTCACCGGCTCAGGACTTCAAGCGCGTCGGCGACAACGACGAAGGCCCGAACACGGGCGGTATGGGCGCTTACTCGCCGCTGCCGTGGGCACCAGAGGGTCTCGTCGAAGAAGTCGTGGCTCGCGTCGCACAGCCGGTCATCGACCACATGCACGAGATTGGCAACCCATTCAGCGGCCTGCTCTACGCCGGTCTCGCGCTGACATCTAAAGGCCTCAAGGTCATCGAGTTCAACGCTCGTTTCGGTGATCCCGAGACCCAGGTAGTACTAGCCCGGCTCCAAACCCCTCTCGCAGGCGTCCTGCTCGCCGCCGCAACTGGCGGTTTGTCGCACCTCGCGCCGCTCGAATGGTCTGACGATGCGGCCGTCACGGTCGTCGTCGCCAGTGACAACTACCCAGAGACCCCAGTCACCGGCGACCCCATCACGGGCATCGCCGAGGCCGAATCCGTCGAGGGTGTCCAGGTCTTCCACGCGGGAACCAAGCTCGTCGACGGCCAGATTGTGACTGCCGGCGGACGAGTTCTGTCGGTGACGGCCGTCGGTGCGGATCTCGCCCAAGCCCGTGCCCGCGCTTATGAAGCTATCGCCAAAATCAGCATCCGTGGCGCTCACTGGCGCTCCGATATCGCCCTCAAGGCGTCACAAGGCTAAGCCGAAGCCTGCGAGAATATGCCAGTGACCAAACCTCGTATTGCAGACGTCCTGGCCAATCGCTACGCATCTACCGAAATGGCCACGCTGTGGTCGGCTGAGCACAAGGTCGTCCTTGAGCGTCAGCTGTGGGTCGCGGTACTCAAGGCTCAGGCA
>JBDLPZ010000115.1:0-3505 GCA_039800825.1 Actinomycetota bacterium | reverse complement strand
AGCGCTGACGATGCTCGGGGCGCATCGATATGTTCGCGCCAACTCCACGATAGTGGCGTCGGGATGAACTTGCGAGAAGTTAGTCAAGAAGTTAGGCGCCGCACCGGCGAATGAATAAATCGTCTGTGCCGGATCACCTACGACGCATAACTCCTCGAGCTCGCCTAGCCACTGATTAAGCAAAGCCTGCTGGAGCGGAGTGACGTCCTGAAATTCATCGACGGTGAACCAGTTGTAGCGGCGGCGAACTTCGTCGACCACATCTGGGCGCTGCTGAAACATTCCAAGAGTCAGACTGAGCACGTCTTCAAAATCGATTTGATTGCTTGTGGTGAGCAGGTCTTGGTAGCGAGACCAGACTTCTGCAACATCTGATTTAGGAACTTCGAGATCGGCCCGAGAAGTCGCGACATAGCCGACAGGATCGAGGCCAGAAGACTTGCCCCATTCGATTTCGCCAGCGACGAGGCGACGTTGTGCGACGGACAAGTCGAGGCCGGCGCTGCGCGCTGCTTGCTCAATCAACGCCGACTTGCTGGACTGAATCTTCCAGGCAGGGCCACCCAACACTCGCGGCCAGAAATAGCTCAGCTGCCTCAAAGCCGCGGAGTGAAATGTGGCCGTCTGAAGTTCGTGGACGCCCAGCTGGCTTAGTCGGCCGCGCAGCTCGCCTGCTGCTCGAGTAGTGAAACTGAGAGCGAGGCCTTTTTCGGCCGCTTGATCTCCAGTCGCCACTGCATAGGCGATTCGATGTGCGATTGCGCGAGTTTTGCCAGAGCCCGCAGCCGCCACTACAACCACTCGCCCGCGAGTAGCACGTGCCACAGCCTGCTGATCAGGATCGAGGGCTGCGAGGAGGGCGGTTGGCACGAGGGCATCTTTCCATCTGCGAAGGCACCCGCCGCCACCTAGAGTCCGTCCCCTGAGAAGGAGAACTCATGGAACTCACGATGTACTCGACCACATGGTGCGGCTACTGCTCGCGGCTGAAGAATCAGCTTCAGCGAGAAGGCATTGGCTTCCAGGAAGTCGATGTTGAACTCGATGAGGCAGCTGCCGACTTCGTGATGTCGGTCAACGGCGGCAACCGCACGGTTCCGACGGTCGTCTACCCAGACGGCACTGCCGCGACCAACCCGAGCCTTGCCGACGTCAAAGCCAAGTTGGCTAGTCTCGCGTGAGTCCTGCTCTCACTGACCTCGCGTTGGGCCGCTCCATAGTTGATCGCGCCGCCGAGTTGCGCACGGATGTTGAGTGGTGGTCTAGCGTCGCATTTGATTCAGAGACTCGTGTAATCGTGCTGCGCGATGCGGCCATGTTGATGACTGGCGAGGCCATCAGGTTCGCACGTCCGAGCGACGTGACGACACCCGATCACGCAGCTTCGGAACTGGCGTTTCTCGGTCGCCACGAAGAGATCAATTACGCGGTGTTGCTGACGACGCTCGACGAGCAGCACCCATTCATGACCAGCGAGTGGCAGACCTTGCGCTCGGTCGGTGCGAGCCTGACCGATCTGGACGCTGGACTCGCGACGACGGCGGTTGCGCTTCAGAACTGGCATCGCACGCACTCGCACTGCCCGCGATGCGGAGCTTCGACGTTTGTGACCAACGCCGGCTGGGTGCGTCAGTGCCCAAGTGATGGCAGCGAGCACTACCCGCGGACAGATGGCGCTGTGATTGTCGCGATTGTTGATGAAACAGAGCGACTGCTGCTCGCACGCCAGAGCGTCTGGCAGCCTGGGCATTTCTCTATCGTTGCTGGATTCGTTGAGCCTGGCGAAACATTTGAGGCCGCCGTGGCCCGTGAAGCACTTGAGGAAGTCGGAATTGTTGTCACCGACATCGAGTACTTGGGGTCGCAGCCGTGGCCGTTTCCTGCGAGCCTGATGATCGGCTGCAGCGCTCGAGCAGTCGGTAGCGACATCACGGTCGATGGCACAGAGATCGAAGAAGCTCGCTGGTTCTCGCGTGTAGAACTAGTGACCGCATGTGAGGACGGCTCACTTCGCCTTCCGTCACGAGTCTCAATCGCACGCCGGATTATCGAGCACTGGTACGGCGAAGAGCTGCCTAACGAATGGTCTCGTCCGTAGCGAGAATCGCCGCAAGCTCAGCCTCTGAGTAATACCGCGACGGCGTCACGGTCTGATCGAGTGCGACGTAATAGAAGGCGCACGCAACATCCTCGACTGCACATCCCTGAAGTCGCGCCCACGCCAATCGATAAATCGAAAGCTGCAAATCGTCGGCCGTTGCGGCAGCGTTCGTCTTCCAATCTACGAGCAGCCATGTGCCATCCGCTTCTTGATAGATCGCGTCGATGACGCCGCGAACGACCCGCCCAGCAACCGAGTAGACGAACGGATGCTCCACGTCGTACGGCATGCGCTCGGCCCAGAGAGATGCCTCGAACGTGCCGATGAACTTCTCGAGGTTCGGACTCAATGCAAACGGCTCGTCTTCGAAATCTTCCATGCCTGGCAGCACTGCGCTGTGACCAGTGCCAATCATGGCGCGAGAGCGACGTTCCACCCATGAGTGGAAATCCGTTCCTTGCTGTGCAGCGAAAGCAGGTGCAGACGGCATAGGCCGAATCAGATCTTCGAGAAAGGCCTGCTCATCTTTGTTGAGACGTTGAATCTGAGAGACGCTCAAGGTGAATGGCAGTTCCACCACGTTGATGCGGTTATCTCCGGCTTTGACGTCTGCTTCGAGAGCTGCGATGGCGTCGTCCCACGCTGCAATCAGACCCGAGCCAGCGCCGCTTTGAGTCAACTCTCGCTGCAGGTCTTCGACTGCCATGAATTTTTCCACGACTCCAGCCGCCTGAGTGATGGCAGTCATGGTCGAGGAGTTCATTTCGATCGGCCACGTTGTGGTGAGTGGCTCAACTGCCACGGTCTCCGCCAACTCTGGAGCCTCAAACCACGTCACCGCAGCATCGGGCTTTGTGGCGATGAGGTGATCCCGCATCTCGGTGAGGTACTTCGATGGTTCGCGCGGCTTTTCTTCGCCTGGAATCAAGAATGCTGAGCTCACGAGCAAGGTCTCCTGCGCCCGGGTCACCGCAACATAAATCAGACGTCGCTCATCTAGGTCGTCGAGACGGCGATAGGCGTCAGTGAACGGATCGGTTACCTTCGGAGTGAGCTTGATTCCGCGAGGTGGATAGTCCCGCAGCACTGGGTCACTCACATCAGGACGCAGCTTGTCTGGGATGACATGTGCGTTGGTTGGCCAACGATCTTGACCGTTCTTCGACGGGAAGATGTTGTTAGCGAGACGAGGCACAGCGACGACACGGAATTGCAAGCCCTTGGAGCTATGAACTGTCATCAGCTGCACCGCGTTGCCCTGAACGACGGAGAGAAGTTGGCCCTGGGCCTGAAGCCGACGAGCGTCCTCTAGCCAGCCCAAGAAAGCAAAAAGCGAGTTCTGACCATCGAGCGATGTGAAGTCTGCAGCCATGCTGACAAAACTCCGCAGGTTGCTGGCCATGC
>JBDLPZ010000114.1:0-17986 GCA_039800825.1 Actinomycetota bacterium | reverse complement strand
CGACCGCACGGACATGGGGCAAGGATACGAAGCCGCGTTCCCTGAATTGCCAGGAAGCTACTTTCGAATCCAAAGTGCTGAGTCGATTCCGAGAACTTCCCCATCAAAATCGCCGACACTGGCAACAACGCGAGCATCGCTAGGAATGAGCGAACTGACGTCTTCAGGCAACTGGCCGACGTTCGCTACAACCCACAGAGACTCGCCTCTGCGGAATGCCACGACATCGCCGGAATCAGTGATCCACACGAATTCATGTTCACTGACTTCACGATTGACCGTAGCTCGGTGCTTGAGCAGGGCTCTATAGAGATTGAGGTGGCTATCGGCGTCACCATCCTGCGCATCCGCTGCGACACTCTCCCAGCCAGCGGGTTGTGGAAGCCAGAGTGACATCGCGTCGCTGAAGCCGTAGTTCTTCGCGTGCGCCTGCCACGGCAGCGGCACTCGTCCTCCGTCACGACCGGGGTCTGCCCCGTTGGTGCGTAACCAGATCGGATCTTGCCGTGCAGCGTCTGGAATCTCGGCATCAAGCAGACCGAGCTCCTCGCCTTGATACACATAGACGCCGCCTGGCATCGCGTGGGCCAGCATCGCCATGACTGCAGCTCTGCGACGTCCAACCTCTGCACCACCGAGACGTGTCGCGACACGAGCGGAATCGTGATTAGACAACACCCACGTGGCCGGCGCCTTCACTAGCGCCACCGTGTCGAGCACCTCTTGAGCATTCTTTCGAATGGCATCAGCGCGATACGGGGTAACCATAAAATCAAAGTTGAAAACTTGGTGAAGTTCGTCGGACCGCGCGTAATCCATCGCACGGCTAGCTGGGTAAGCCCAGGCCTCTGCGACGGTCATGCGTGTTGGCGAATACTGGTTGAGCAACTTTCTCCAGCCGCGATAAATCTCGTGTACTTCATCGCGATCGAAAAATGGTCCACCGAGCAGGACTTCACGCGGATTAGGCAAAGCGGGATCGCGATCTGGATCAAACAGATCCAGGCGCATAGCATCAATCAAACCTTGAGGGTTGTGGTGGTCGGCGTACGTCATGTCTTTCATCAAGCCAAATGCGACGTCAACGCGAAAGCCATCCACTCCCCTGTCGAGCCAGAACTTCAACGTCGCCAGACCGTCTTCAACAACTTCAGGATTTGACCAATTCAAATCAGGCTGCGAGCTATCAAAGAGATGCAGGTACCACTGACCATCTTCGAGTCGCGACCATGCGGAGCCGCCGAAAACGCTAATCCAGTTGTTCGGCGGGAGTTCGCCAGATGCGCCCTTGCCATCGCGAATGTGGAATCGCGCACGCGCAGCGCTGCCCTTTTCAGAGACGCGTGCAAGTTTGAACCACTCGTGTTCGACTGAAACATGGTTGGGAACCACATCAACGATGCATCGGATTCCACGTTCATGCAGCGAAGAAATAAGTGAATCAAAATCCGCCAAGGTTCCGAAACGTGGATCAACCCCGCGCGGATTTGATACGTCATAACCGCCGTCGGCCAGCGGAGACGGATAAAAGGGGCTCAGCCACACGGCCTCTATACCCAGCGATGCCAAGTAATCGACTTTGCTCAAGATACCCTGCAAATCGCCTTCGCCATCGGCGTTGCTGTCCATGAAGCTGCGTGGATAGATTTGATAAAAGCTGGCTTGCCGCCACCAAGAATCGTTAGTCATCAGGTTTCCTAACTCGCCGGAGCACATGCAGAGGTCGAGTTGCGCACGACAAGAGTGACTGGCATTTCGTGCTTTGCCGGTTTCGTTGGCTTCTTGTCGCTCGCCATTACCGAAACCAGTTGCCATGCCGCCATCTCTGCCATCGTGTCGATTGGTTGTGCGATTGTTGTGAGGCCAACAGACTCTGCAAGATCGTGATCATCAACACCCACGATCGAAATGTCTTCTGGCACACGCAGACCAAGCCGCCGCGCAGCGCCCATCGCGCCCATCGCCATCTCATCACTGGCCGCGAAAATTGCGGTAGGAATATCGTCCTGCATTAGGAGACGAGTGACAGCTGCATCGGCCCCACGAGCTGTGAAATCTGCGTAAATCTGAAACTCTGGCTGCGGGGCGATACGAGCTTTGGCCATTGCATGTAGGTAGCCAGCGCGACGGTCGTTCGGCGTGCTGAAATTCTTCGGATCGTGTGGGTCACCAGAAAGCAAGGCAATCTTGGTGTGCCCCAGCTCAATCAAGTGCTTAGTCGCAATCAGGCCCACCTGAACATCATCGATCACCACAGTCGGGAACCGTCCATCATTGATGTCGATCAGGATGGTCGGAATGCCCTTCTTCTCAAGCCCAGCTATGTCGGCCTCGCTCGGTGGCTGCGAAACGATGATGACGCCCTTTACTGCGAAGTGTTCGAGATGATCCGAGATGGCGATCGGCTGGCCGGTGGAATCGAGTGGGCGTAAGACAACAGCTTCGTAACCGTGTTCCCGCACAATTCGCTCAATCCCTTCCAGGGCCTTGGCGAAGTACCAGCGCCCAAGGAAAGGCAGAACGATTGCGACTCGGCGATCACGCATGTCAGCTCCAGTGCGAATCGGAATCTCGTAGCCCATCTCCTTGGCGATTTGAGAAACATGATCCCTGGTCTTCTGGGAAATGACGCTCATGCCATGCAGGGCACGGCTCACGGTCGCAACTGACACCCCAGCGGCTTCGGCGACTTCGCGGATTGTGACTCCCACCCGAAAACCTTTCTCAAGACTGAGGGGCAAACGCTAGCCTTTGCGCCTCACTTGACCAAGGAGGACCCGTGACCGCTCGCGTTGCAGTTATCGGCGAAGCTGTTATCGACCGCTTCTTAGAGCCAACCGGCCCTCGGGACGTCATCGGCGGCTCGCCTCTCAATACCGCAGTCGCGCTGAAGCGCGCCGGTGTAGACGTCAATTGGTGGGGGCGCATGAGCGACGGCGCCGAAGGCGCTGCGCTCATTGCATACGCAGACGAAAACGGTGTCGGTGGCAACAGCGTCCATGTTGTGTCCGCGCCCGCTACGCTCGTCACGATTGAACTCAACGAGGCAGGAGTGCCCACTTACGGTTTTCACCTCGATGGTGCCGCAGATTGGGGCTGGAGCACTCAAGATCTAACTGGCCTCCGTGACTACGACGTGCTTCAGATCGGCAGCCTCGGCGCTGTGCTCGAGCCAGGCAGTTCGGCAATCTTGGAGACAATCCGCGCTTTGCGCTCGACGGCGAAATGCCCCCTCATCAGCTATGACCCAAACGCTCGGCCAAAGGCCGCAAAAGACGAGGCAGAAGCGCAGCGCGTTCGCGGCCGCGTTGAGGAGCTCATCGCCGTGGCCGACCTGGTCAAAGTCTCTGACGAAGATCTCGAGTGGCTGCACGTTGGTGTCGATCCGCACGAAAGCGCCCGCATTTGGTCAACTAAAGGGCCAAAGCTCGTAGTAATGACCTGCGGCGGTGACGGTGCTGTCGCTTTCGCTGATGGCGCAGAAGTCCTTCGCGTCTCCGGAGTCACAACGACAGTGGTCGATACGGTCGGCGCTGGTGACACGTTTATGGCCTGGCTCCTTCGAGCGGTTGTGGCCGACCATGCATGCTCACTGCCCACTGACTTGGGCTCCATCGAACTCATGCTGAACCAGGCTGCACAAGCTGCCGCAATCACGTGCAGCCGTAAAGGTTGCGTTCCCCCGTTCGCTAGCGAAGTTTTCTAGCTCCTTACGCAAAATCCTCAATCGGTGGGCACGTGCATGTCAGATTGCGATCTCCATACGCGCCATCGATACGACCGACTGGTGGCCAGTACTTAAAGCGAGGGTTCACAGACTGTGGCAGCGCTGCATCCATTCGGGCAGCCGGATCCATCGTGCTCGACAACAACGCAGCTGCAGTGTGCGGCGCGTTGTGCAGGGCGCTGGTTTCGTAATCTTGACGACCTGACTCGATTGCCTCAATCTCGTCTGCAATCTTGAGCATCGCTGCGATGAAGCGTTCAAGTTCTGCTACTGATTCAGACTCAGTTGGCTCAATCATCAAGGTACCAGCAACTGGGAATGACATCGTCGGAGCATGGAAGCCGAAGTCGATCAAGCGCTTAGCGATGTCGTCAACTGTCACGCCGCTGCGGCGAGTGATTTCGCGAATGTCGATGATGCATTCATGCGCAACCAATCCATTGTGGTTGCTGTAGAGCACGGGGAACGCATGCCCAATGCGCTGGGCAATGTAGTTGGCGGCAAGAACTGAGGTTTGAGTAGCAAGCTTGAGACCTTCGCCAGACATCATGCGAATGTAAGCGAATGGAATCGGCAAGATGCCCGCAGATCCGTACATCGCGCCCGAAACTGGCCCAACCGCACTTGCTGCCGGTTTCAATGGATCGCCGGGCAAGAACTCTGCGAGATGGCTACGCACAGCAACTGGACCTACGCCTGGACCGCCGCCGCCATGCGGAATGCAGAATGTCTTGTGAAGATTCAAGTGCGACACATCCGCACCGAACTTGCCTGGTTTGGCGACGCCAACGAGAGCGTTCATGTTTGCACCATCGACGTAGACCTGACCACCTGCGTCATGTACCAGCGCGCACAGCTCTGTGATCTGCTCTTCGTACACACCGTGAGTGGATGGATAAGTCACCATGATGGCGGCGAGGTTGTCGCGATGCTCTGAAATCTTGGCTTTTAGATCGTCCATGTCAACGTTGCCTCGGTCATCACAACCGACGACGACAACTCTCATCCCCGCCATCACGGCCGAAGCCGCATTGGTACCGTGGGCGCTACTAGGGATGAGGCAGATCTTGCGATGCCCCTCTCCCCTGCTCTTGTGGTACGCCTCGACAGCCAAGAGACCCGCAAATTCACCCTGCGAACCAGCGTTTGGCTGCAAGCTCACTGCGTCATAGCCGGTGACCTCGCACAAGAATTCTTCGAGTTGAGTAATCAAACTAATCCAGCCCGCAGATTGGTCGGCCGGAGCGTATGGATGAGCATTAGCGAACTCTGGCCACGTGATTGCAGCCATCTCGGTCGCAGCGTTCAGCTTCATGGTGCACGAGCCGAGCGGAATCATCGATCTATCGAGAGCCAAATCGAAGTCCGACAAGCGGCGCAGGTAGCGCATCATCTCAGTCTCGCTTCGATATTGGCTGAACACCGGATGACTCAAAGCCTCAGAGCTGCGAGCCGGTTCGAGGGTCACATCGCCTTCTGGCAAGACAGCATCAATACCGAGTGCATTGAGCAACTCCACAACTTCGTCGAGCGTCGAAGTCTCGTCACACGCGATTGAAACGTACGCCTCATCGAGCTGACGAATGTTGAAGCCGACAGAGGCTGCTTGTGCAACTGCTGCCGCCGCGCCACCCTGTGGAGCAAATGACACCGTATCGAAAGAGTCTGAGCCCACGATCTTCAAGCCTGCGGCACCCACCGACTGACGGACGACGCTTGCCAGGTTGTGAACCGACAACGCGATCGAACGCAGGCCTGACCATCCATGGTACGAGGCGTACATAGCCGAACAAATCGCCAGCAGTGCCTGTGCTGTACAGATGTTACTAGTCGCCTTCTCGCGACGAATGTGTTGCTCGCGCGTCTGGAGAGACAAGCGGTAGGCAGGGGCGCCATGGCTATCGAGTGAGACACCGACAAGGCGACCTGGCATCGAGCGCTCGAGACCCTTGCGCACGCTCATGAATCCTGCATGCGGTCCGCCGAATCCCATCGGAACGCCGAAGCGCTGTGCCGATCCGACAGCGATATCTGCGCCGAGTGCGCCAGGACTTTCGAGCAGGACCAAGGACAAAAGGTCGGTGGCGACGGTGACGAGGCAACCCGAGGCCTTTGCTGCTGTAATGGTCGCCGAGTGGTTCACAACGGAGCCCGACGTGCCAGGGTAAGAAAGCACGACGCCGAAAGCATCTGCCCAAGGCAAGTCTTCCGAAATCTCAACCACGCGCACTTCAATGTCGAGCGGAAGAGCGCGGGTCTGAATTACAGCAAGAGTCTGAGGGTGGGTATCTGCATCAACGAAAACGCAGGTGCTCTTCGACTTAGTCGATCGAAGCATCAGGGTGACAGCCTCGGCCGCAGCAGTTGGCTCATCGAGCAGCGATGCACCGGCGACATCGAGACCTGTCAGATCGCAGATCATTGTTTGAAAATTAAGAAGCGCTTCGAGACGACCTTGTGAAATCTCCGGCTGGTAGGGCGTATACGCGGTGTACCAGGCAGGATTCTCAATGATGTTTCGCTGAATGACGCTCGGCACCAACGTGCCGTAGTAACCCTGGCCAATGTAATTGCGAAGCTGCTGGTTTTCCGCAGCCAGCGCGCGCAGCTCGTTTAACACTTCGGCCTCGGACAACGCGCTTGGCAAAACCAATTCGTTTAACGAGCGAATGGATTCTGGTGACGCAGCGGCAATCAAATCATCGAGAGTTGCGTAGCCAAGTTCAGCTAAGAGATGGGCGCGGTCGTCAGAGTCTGGACCGATATGGCGATCTGCAAATGAGTACACGAAAGGCTCCTAATCAGGGACCCCTCTGTCATCCGCATTCGCGACCTGAGAGTTTCGAGCCGAAGCTCTTTCACCGCCGGTGAGTGCACAGCACTGCTTTTCAGAGATTCACAATTAAGCCGGTACATGGGCCTGAGAGTTTCCGGGGTGTTGCTCCTTCGGCGGCCGACACTGGCTGTGTCAGCGCTCTCCCGCGCCTAACGTGCGTGAACTATGGCCGAGTCTAGACGGACTATCGATTAGCCGGCGTTGCGACGTGCGCGACGCAAAGACAATTCGTCGTCGAGTGAGCTGAAGTCAGTTTCAGGCGCATTGTCGATTGGAAGGCCAGCAAGCGTTCCTTCCACTTCCTGCCAGACGGTGCTGAGGGCGATACCGAAGACGCCCTGGCCGCCGCGCAAAAGGTCGATGATTTCTGAGTCACTGCGGCATTCGTAAATCGAAGCACCGTCGGACATAAGAGTGACTGAAGCCAGGTCCTCGACGCCGGTGGCGCGGAGGTGATCAATTGCGGTTCGGATGTTCTGCAGTGAAACGCCGGTGTCGAGCAGGCGCTTGACGACCTTGAGAACTAGTACGTCCTGAAAGCTGTAAAGACGTTGAGTGCCTGAGCCAGTGGCCTGACGAATAGTCGGCTCCACCAAACCAGTGCGAGCCCAGTAATCGAGCTGACGGTACGTGATACCGGCAACCGTGCATGCGGTCGCACCTTTGTATCCATTGGCTGCAGGGCTGTGATCGGTCACAGTCGATTCAGTCGTGTCCATTGGGAACTCCAAACTGGGGGAAGTTTGATGAGCAAAAACTATGCGCTCATTCGCATGCGGTCAAAGACATACCGCCTCGACACGCCAAAACTCTCGACTAATTCTTGAGGGTCGCGACTCTCAACTCGAGATTGAGAGTTTCTAACTGCCAGTTAGGCGAAATCTTCCGGGCTCAGATTCTCGAGAAATTCTCGGAATTCTTCGATCTGATCGTCCTCCGCAACTTCGGCGCCAGAGGGTTTGCCTGCAACTTCGAAGACCGACTCTGCGACATAGATCGGGCATTCGGCATGTACCGCAAGAGCGACCGCATCACTTGGGCGAGCCGAAACCTTGATGCCGTTTGAAAGGTTGAGTTCGGCGTAGAAAGTGCCCTCGCGCAGTTCTGTCACTGACACACTTTCGATCGAACCACCGAGTGCGGCGACGGTTTGTAGAAGCAACTCATGAGTCATTGGACGAGGTGGAGTTAGCCCCTGTTGAGCAAACGCAATAGCCCCTGCTTCGACCGCGCCAATCCAGAGTTCCACCACCCGGAGCGGAGTGTCCAACTCCTGGAGAATCAAAATCGGCGAATTCAGCCCCTCTTCGAGACGAATTCCAACCACGCTGACCTCAATCATGAGGCAACAGTAATCCTGAACGAGAGAACTAGCGCCCTGTCATATCGGAGATACCCGAGCGAACGAGCGCGACGTGAAGTCCGACGGAAATCGCCGCGATGTCTCGGGCGGCATCGTCTGCCTGCTGAGCGAGCTCAGGGTCTTTCTGGGCAGACAGAGGAGCCATCACTTGAGCCAACAAACCAAGTTCACGATCGGCGGCCATTTTGAACTGGCGCAAGTGGCGGGCTTCAATGCCATACACCGCAAGAGCAGCCACCGACTTCAGGATTGCGATGTCATCTGCGTCGAAAGATTCGGCATCTGCAGCAATCAGGCCAAACTGCTGGCAATCTGAGAGTTGCGCGAGATCGGCGCCGCTTGCCTCGAGCAATTCTTCGACGCTGAGACGCAGAGTGCCCTGTGGGCGAAAATCTGACGCCTGCGGCAGCGAATCCACGGAGACCAAACTGCGCGGTGCACGCGCACGACCGCTTGCATCTGCTGCGGGCTCAAGACCGCGATCAAGAGCATCAAGCTGCTCCTTAATAACGCGGAGAGGTAGGTACTGATCTCGCTGCTGGGTCAAAACGAAGCGCAATCGTTGAACATCAGCATGCGAGTACTTGCGATATCCAGAGGTGGTGCGCTGAGGTTCAACCAAACCTTCAGACTCGAGGTATCGAAGCTTCGAAATGGTGAGATCTGAGAAATCAGACTTCAGGATGTTGAGGACATCGCCAATCGAGAGAAGTTGGTGACTATGTAGTGCGGTCATTTAGCGGCCTCGTGGAATGTAAAGCGGAACTTACCCAGCTGAATTTCGTCACCGGACTTCAGCGGCGAACGGCCGCTGATCAGCAATCGATTGATGTATGACCCATTGAGACTCCCCCGGTCTTCGAGGAACCACTGGTCTGCAACGTGCTCGAAGTAAGCATGGTGTCGGCTAACGGTGATGTCGTCGAGGAAGAGACCACAGTCATCTGCTCGACCAACCTCAATATGGTCGGCGTCGAGAGTCCAAATTTCGCCGGCCTGTGAGCCGCGAAGCACTACGAGGGCAGCATGCCCCGCTGGGATGTCACGAACATCCGAGATAGCTGGCATTTCTGCGGTCAGCGAGTCCAACGTGCCAGTTGCATCAGCGCCGCTAGCCAAGTGGCCACACTGTGGGCACACCGCTTCCTGGCTGGAATTGCCGCAAATTCGGCAGTTCATTGGACCTCTTCTCAACTCTAAACCGAAGGTTGAGGTCGAACTTTAGGCTATCGAAATAGCATTCGACAACCCGAGCAAGAATTGCCCTACGCGCTGGTGATTGCTGAGTACTCGTCTGCAGTCATCAGACCGCCGAAAGCGGCAGCTGAATCTGCGACAGTTACGTCAGCGATCCAGCCGTTGCCGTAAGGATCGGAGTTCAAGGTCTCAGGTGAGGTCTCAATCGAATCATTTACTGCTGCAACGACGCCGCTAACAGGAGCGAAAACGTCAGAAACACTCTTGGTTGACTCGACCTCGCCACAAGGGCTTCCGGCTTCAATATCAGCGCCGACAGCAGGCAGGGTCACAAAGACAATGTCGCCGAGTGCTTCTTGAGCGAAATCGGTGATGCCGAAGCGAAGCGTGACGGCGTCAACGACCGAAACCCACTCGTGCTCTGCGGTGTAACGAAGTTCAGCTGGAACCTTTGACATTTTTCCTCCTGCTAAGCCACACGCGCTGTGGCATTGATGGTAATCGTAGAGACTTCCACAACTTTAAACCTAGCCCCGAGGCTAGTGACGGTGTCCCCCACGCCGCCAGGGATTTGCACAGCCACCGCCAAAGTCTTGGATGAGCCGATGGCTTTCACCCGAATTGGGGAGCTGATGGTTCGGTTGTTCACGGTGATTTTGCCGGCCTTGCTCGTCCCAAAAAAGGTTCGACCATTAACTCGGATGCCGTTGATTTCGATCGCTTCGGCACCGGCGTCACGAAGCTCCTGAATCAAGCTCACCGCCACGTCATATGTGAGCTGACGACTGGGGTCGAGAATCTTGATTACCACGCCTGGGCCCTCGACTGGGATGGTTCCGTTAACTACCTGAATGGCCTCGAGCTGTTCGCGTGTTCGTGCGATTGCCTCCGCATCGGAGCCGGAGAGAACATCTTGTCGAGCTGCAACCAAATCAGCCTGTTCAGCCTGAAGACGCGCCAATCGTTGGGTCAAGCTATCTAGCAGGACTACAAGGTCTGACTCCCTGGCGTTGGCCAGCAGATCATCTTCTTGGCCACCACGGATTGCAATTATGGTCATGAAGCCGAGCGCCACCGAAATGATGCCGACTGTAAAACGAACCGGGAACCTTGCCACCACTACGCCTTCAGAAGGTGGCGACGGATGCCAGCCAAATTGGCGAAGATGCGAGCCGCGAGGACAACCACCACGCCAGTGGACATCTGAGCGCCCACACCAAGTTGGTCACCCAAGAAAACAATGAAAGCAGCCACAATGACATTGCTGATAAAGCTCACCAGGAATACGCGATCGTCAAAGATGCCGTCAAGTAATGCGCGAAACGCACCGAACACTGCGTCCAAAGCCGCGACAACCGCGATAGGAAGGTAGGGCTGCGCCCATATAGGAACATCTGGCTGAAAAACGAACCCGAGCAGTACGCCGACAAGCAGACCCAATACTGCAATCACTATTCGCTCACCTTCTGCGCGTATTCCACTGTCGGCATTGTGCCAGCCTTCACACGCAATGGTCGGCGCGCCGTGATCTGCACGTCGATTGGATAGTTTTGACTGAGATCACGAACCCAGGCAGCGGCCACTGACCGTTCGAATGAGGCTTTCATCGAAGTCGGCCCGATCGCCTTGAATGTGTACGGCGAGCGAATTGGTGAGTAGTCGATCAATACAGCCTTGCCTGCATTGCGAATCGATGTCGCAGCTGTAATTCGAATGTTGTTGACTTCGATCGAAGTTGCACCAGAACTCCACAGACCGTTAATGATGATCTGGATATCGGCGTCCATCAACAGCTCGCTAGCGTTCTTTGCGCCGGCGCCTTGGTCTCGGATGAATATTTTGATTCCACGACCGCGCGTCGCCTTATATCCACCAAAAGTTGCATCATGCGCGAGCGTCTTCGCCAACTCGGCATCGATGGGAACGATGAGTTCTTCAAGGTTGGCGTTGTGGGCGCGAAAGCGAGCGTTAGTTTCCTCGAGCGACTCCACTCGTGCCTGCATATCTGTGACGCGCTCAACGAGCTCAAGTCTTGTCGCGTCCGCTGCAGGCGCAGTTTGCGAGGTCAGCAGGGCAACGGCAGAAAAGCCGACACCAACTACTGCGAACGAAAGGAATGCAGCTAAGGCCGCTGTGAGTCGGCGTGGCGGTTTGTCACCGCGCAAAGCGTGAAGAGCCGCGCTGGCTTGGTACTCGGAATTGGTTTCGCTCGTGAGTAAGTCAATGAACCAAGACGTATCACGGTTGCGGGGCTGAACGCTAGCCATGCGCTATCTCCCGGAACTGCTTGACGTAAAGCAGGCCGGCAACCCAATAGGTACCAATCCCCCACATCAAGAACGCCACGCCGAGCCAACGAGCGAAGTCGGCGACTGCTGTGGTGGTGGCACCCAAAAAGATGAACGGAACTGCATACAGCAACAAAAGGGTGCCTGCTTTGCCGACGTAATGAACCGCAGGTGGAGCGAACCCTTGACGGCTTGTCCGCACAAGATGTACAGCCATAAACAACTCACGGCCGACGATCAAGACCACCGCCCACAGCGGGATCAATTCACGATAGAGCAACACGCCAATTGCCGCGATGATATATAGGCGGTCGGCAATCGGATCAAGCGCGGCACCAAATTCGGAGGTCTGGTTTAACCGACGAGCTAGATAGCCATCCAGCCAGTCGGTAACACTCCCCCAAACGAAGACAAGAAATACCGCAAGATCATTGCGATCAACAACGCCGAAGTAGACGATGAAAGCCACACCAAGAATGCGCGTCAATGAAATGACGTTAGGCAGATTCCAGACGGGCTTCAGCACATGGCAATTATCTAAGAGTTTCGCCGATTACTTGTGCACCAAATGCGATTTCGAAGAGTCGGGCTAGCGGGATTTGAACCCACGGCCCCTTGACCCCCAGTCAAGTGCGCTACCAAGCTGCGCTATAGCCCGTTTGAGTCGCGAACCCTACCCGATGAAACTATCGAGCATTCTTTCGGGAGCGAATGCGCATTTGGATTCTGATAGGCGAACCTTCAAACCCGAACTCTTCGCGCAGACGTCGTTCGATGAACCGACGGTAAGGCGCCTCGATGTAGCCGCTGGTAAAAAGCACGAAAGTTGGGGGCTTAATGCCTGCCTGGGTGCCGAAGAGAATTCGTGGCTGCTTACCGCTTCGAACCGGGTGTGGATGGGCCGCTACCAGCTCACCCAGGAATTGGTTGAGACGTCCAGTTGGAACGCGCGTCTCCCAACCATCAAGCGACTTACGAATTGCTACGCCAAGCTTGCCGACGTTGCGGCCGGTAAGCGCGGCAAGGTTGATACGTGGAGCCCATGCGACATGTTGGAGATCGAGCTCAATTTCGCGCTCCAGATAGAAGCGACGATCTTCGTCGACCAAGTCCCACTTGTTCATCACGAGCACGAGTGAACGGCCTGTCTCAACAATCATGCTGAGAATTCTTTGATCTTGTTCAGAAATAGGCTCGGATGAATCGATGAGCATCAGCGCAACTTCAGATTTTTCAAGTGCTGAGCGCGTGCGCAGAACGGCATAAAACTCATGACCAGATGCTTCGTCAGACCGCTTGCGAATGCCGGCCGTATCGACGAAACGGTACGTCTCACCATCAATCTCGATCAACTCGTCTACCGGATCAACCGTCGTACCGGCCACGTTGTCCACGACGACTCGGTTTTCACCAGCCAACTTATTCAGCAGTGATGATTTACCGACGTTTGGACGACCCAGCAGTGCAATGCGGCGAGGTCCGAACACCTGTCGACCACTGAAATCAATGTTTTCGAACTCTGCGACGATTGCATCGAGCAGATCGCCCGAACCGCGGCCGTGTAACGCAGAGATTGGGTAGGGCTGACCAAGACCTAAATTCCACAAAGCAGCTGCATCTGCCTCTGTGCGGAGGTCATCAACCTTGTTGGCCGCCAGGATGACCGGCTTCTTGGCTTTGCGGGCGATACGAATGACATTTTCGTCCGCGTCGGTCGCACCGACCTGAGCGTCAACGACCAAAACGACGATGTCCGCCAGCGTGACAGCAAGCTCGGCTTGGGCAGCAATCATTGCCGCTAGACCTTGGACATCGACTTCGTAGCCACCAGTGTCCATCAATGTGAACAAGTGGCCAGTCCATTCGGCGTCATACATCACGCGGTCGCGAGTGACGCCCGGCTTGTCCTCAACGACAGCTTCGCGACGACCAATAATGCGGTTGACTAGCGTCGACTTGCCTACGTTTGGTCGACCAATAATCGCAACAACCGGCCGAGCACTGGTGTCTTCGGCGCCGGCGTAGAAATCTTCGAACTCGATACCCTCGGCCGCAAGACGGGCCGCTTGGATTTCGTCAGCGTCGTCGGCGAGCACCCACTCGGAGTCGTGGTCGTACTCGTGTTCCATAGCTATTCCTCTGAAGTCTGGCTGACGTCATCAGTTGGAAGCTGAATGCCAACGCGCTGTTCGGCCTGCAAAGTGAACTCAAGCAAGCGGAGGCGAATTCTCTCACTAATTGTTGTGAGGTCTTGACGCGTCGGCGGATTCGATACTCCGTCAACGAAACCTTTGGCGGTTAAGGGCTCTCCGACGACAATCGCAGTTTGCTGATAGGGCCTTGTGATGTACACCTTCGATTGCCCTGTGTGCCTCGTGCCCAGAACCGCAACGGGCACCACAGGCGCCCCTGTCTTTGCGACGAGATAGCCGATTCCACTGCGAATCCATTCATATTGACCTGTGCAGCGGCTACCTTCCGGAAACAGAGCAACTGACTCTCCCCTGCGGAGCTTGTCTACCGCGTGATCTAGAGCTCTACGGTCGGCACCGTGCCAGTAGATCGGAACTGCGCCGCCAGCTCGCAGAATTGCTCCGGCAATACCGGTGAATACCTCGAACTTCGTAATGACATGAATAGGTTGATCGATGGCGGCAAGAAGCAGTGGTCCATCCATGACTGCTGTGTGATTTGCAGCAAAGATGGCGCCAGTAGGCACCTTCGATGGGGACTCGACTATCGGCCTATATGTAGCGCGAAGCGCGGCACCAGCGAAGTTCTGGAGAGTCGCGTGCAAACTAAAGGGACGCGACATCGAGAATCCTCGAGTGCATAACTTCGACGACTTCGTCAGCACTCAGATGTGTTGCATCGATTTCGATTGCATCTTCAGCCTTGCGCAAAGGAGACTGTTCGCGCGTTGAATCTGCGAGATCTCGTGCTTGGATGAGTTCGATGACTTCGCTCACTTCTTGACCGGTTTCGAGACCGCGACGAGCAGCTCGAGCTGACGGATCGGCGGTGAGGAAGAACTTCACTTCCGCGTTCGGCAAGACAGTGCTACCAATGTCACGGCCTTCAAGGATTACTCCCCGGCCTGAGGAGAGTTCCGTGGCCACCGTGTGCCGCTGAAGCTCAACAGCCAGATCACGTACTTCCGCGACGGCTGAAACCTCAGATACTGCTGCCGTCACTTCGACTGACCGAATGTCTCTGGTTATGTCGCGCCCGTCGCATCGCACGAGTGTGCTGCCGTCATGGAACGTGACAGAGATTTCGTGGCGGATCGCTGACTCCGCTATAGATGTATGTGGGTAGGACTCACGGTCCTTGAGGTAAGCCCAGGTGTAAGCGCGGTACATCGCACCTGTATCAAGCAGAGCAAACCCAGTCTTGAGCGCCAAAGCTTTACTGACGGTGGATTTTCCTGCTCCGGCAGGCCCGTCGATAGCGACAGCGAGGGCTCGAGTCATATTGCCGATGCTAGTCGGCGATGACTGTCGGCCGGAGAGACCAACCATCAGCACGCAGCGCATTCTGAAGCGCTATAACACTATCTGGTTTTATCGATAATTCGACAATAGCAACCGCTCTACCTAGCGCGTGGTCGATGCGCACATCTTCGATGTTGATATCTGCAGCTTCTGCGCATCTGAAGATCGAAGCCAACTGGCCAGGTTTATCGTCAATGAGTACTGCGATGATGTCATACACCTCAGCTGCGTCACCGTGCTTGCCCGGCACGCGACTTCGGCCAACTTGTCCAGCAGCAAGAGCTACAGCAACATCGTCGAACCTATTTGTCGATATAGCGTTTCGAAGGCCTTTCAGATCCTCAATAACATTTTCTATAGCTTTGCCAATATATCGATTATTAGACTTAACAATTTGAGTCCAAAGCGTTACATCGCTAGATGCTAATCTCGTCATGTCTCTTAATCCAGGTCCGCTAACAGCAACCTCTTCCTCTGAAAGAGTGTTCAGTTGCTTTGCCAGGACGCTGGAGATCAACTGCGGAAGATGAGACGTGAACGCGACAGCCTCATCGTGCTTAGTCACGTCCATATATATAGGTGTGGCTCCGCAATCCCGAACGAGCTTTTCTACCAGCTGAAGGGCCGAACTCGAATTGGCATGGGAAGGGCAAATGACCCACCGGCGATCTTGAAGCAAATCGAAGCTGGCGTTCGCGGCACCGCTGACGGACTTGCCAGCCATCGGATGCGTGGGGACATATTGAGCAGATATTCCAATTAGAGACTCAACCTTGACTTTAAGTTCAGCCTTAACACTTGCAATGTCTATAACTATCGACTTGGGATAGAGTCGTAATGCTTCCTGAATGGCTGCTGGAACCTCGTCAGGCGGCGTGGCGACCACCACCAGGTCTGGCGTGAAGTCCTCCCCTACCACAGCCAATCCCGTCAGCCCAGAGGCGACTGAGGAGCTCTCCGCGGAACTGTCAGAAATTCTGACGGTCCAACCAGCCTCCCTTGCCGCAAGACCAATTGATGATCCCATTAGTCCAGCACCAACGATCAGGAGCGTCTCTTGCGTCATTACTGGGCGATGTCCTGCCTGAGCGCCTGAGCGCCTCCGAGGTACACGTGTGCGACTTCTCGAAGACCCAGTGAGCTGTAGGCGTGCATAAGCACTCTGACGACTCGCGGCATGGCGCCTTCGATATCCAGCTCAGCAGCGCAGATCAGTGGAATATGCCCAAGACCCAGCCCGCGTGCAGCGGCTGCCGGGAAGATGGAATGGAGATCTGGCGTTGCCGTAAAGATCACGGAGACCAAGGAATCGACGTCTAGACCGTTGCGCTCAAGCATTGCCAGCACGAGCTCGTGGGTGCCAGAAGTCACCGCTTCGACGGTGTCAGCATCCACCTGGATCGCGCCTCGAAAGGCCCTCACGCGTTCAGTCATGCGGCGGAGTGTACACACAAATTTAGGGAATCTCTACATCGAAAGATTTTTTTATTGTCGTGTCGACAAGTATTGAAGTAGAGGCCTAAACGGCGTGCAGTTCAGAGCATCGAACCATTTATCGATTTATCGCAGCGTAAATAGCTGGTCGTTTTATCTACTTTTCGATACAAGGCTGGTCTGCAACTTTTTATCGACTCGGAGATATAGGTAGTTATTACCAATTGGAATCACGCGACATTGCGTGAATTTGGTCTTGAGACAGGGCTCGAAGAGCACCAGGGCGGAGGCCGTCAAGGCCCAATCCGCCGATGTGGGTGCGCACCAATTGGCGTACCGGGTGGCCCACCGCAGACAGGGTTCGCCGGACGATTCGGTTGCGCCCAGAGTGCAGAACCACCTCAATGATGGACTGGCCACCGAGAGTCTGTTTGAGGATTGCAGAGTCGAAATGGATGGGGCCATCCTCAAGAACAACCTCGGTCTTGAGCTGCTTCAAGGTGGCCCGAGTGACGCTTCCGTCCACGGTCGCGAGGTAAGTCTTGGAGATTTCATAGCTGGGATGAGACAGTCTCTGGGCCAGTTCGCCGTCATTCGTCAGGATTATGAGGCCTTCGGTTTGCTCGTCCAGCCGGCCAACATGGAACAGGCGCTCGGGGATGTCGGTCACGTAGTCCCCCAGACACGGCCGCTCACGATCGTCACTCATCGTCGAAACTACCCCGCGAGGCTTATTGAGGGCGAAAACGAGCGTCTCTGGGCGCGAAATCACCGTCGTCCCGTCTACTTGGATCTCGTCTGCCCATGAGGCGCGAGCTCCCAATTCGGTCACAATCCGCCCATTTACGCTCACTCGACCACGTTCAATCAAGATTTCGCAGTATCTGCGACTGCCGACTCCCGCCTGTGCCAGCAATTTTTGAAGGCGAATCGGCTCTTCTGACACTTTAGATGTTCTCCTGGAGCGCAACAGCAGCTTCGAGATCGGGGACATGCTGCGAAATATCAGGCAAATCAGACAAATCGTTGATACCAAGCTTCTCTAGAAATACCTTGGTGGTCCGATATAGCAGTGCTCCGGTCTCGTGATCGGTGCTTTCAACCTCGATGAGGCCACGACTTTCGAGAGTTTTGACAACAGAATCGACATTTACGCCTCGAATTGCCGAAATTCGAGCGCGAGATACGGGCTGCTTGTAGGCAATAACAGCCAAAGTCTCCAGCGACGCCTGGGTTAAGCGGGCGATTTGTCCATCGCGGACGTACCGCTCCACCATTTCAGCCACTGCGGGCACCGTGAAAAGTCGCCATCCGCCTGCAACCGGGCGTAATTCGGTGCCAGCTCCACGCTCAATAAGGCCAGCTTGGATCGTTTCAATCGCCGATCGGACAACTTCTTCGGTCAAACCCAAGGTTGCTGCAAGTGCACGGGCCTCGATTGGCTCGTCCGAAATGTGCAAAATAGCCTCGACCACTGCAACGATATTGACAGAACTAGTGGAATCTGTCTGAATCTCGCCTTGCATCTCACTCATCTGAGCCCTCAATTCCCTCGGCTAGGTCAAATTCAGTCGACAATTCGACATTTTCGGAAGTATCAGTGCTTGCTATCCAACGAATCATGAGCTCACTGAGAGCTTCAGACTG
>JBDLPZ010000113.1:0-3606 GCA_039800825.1 Actinomycetota bacterium | reverse complement strand
CCAGCTTCTTTCCACATCTGTGCGATGAGCATCGTCGCGCTTGGGTCCTTCTCTGAAGGCTTCACGATGACGGCGTTGCCGGTCGCGATAGCGATGGGGAAGAACCACATGGGGACCATCGCTGGGAAGTTGAACGGACTGATGATGCCGACGACGCCAAGAGGCTGACGGATTGAGTAGACATCAACGCCAGTTGAAACGCCTTCGGAGTAGCCACCTTTCTGCAGGTGTCCGACGCCGCAGGCGAACTCCACGACTTCCTGGCCGCGGGTGACTTCGCCGAGTGCGTCTGAAAGCACCTTGCCGTGTTCAGCGGTGATTGCAGCAGCGACTTCTTCTTTGCGGGCGTTGAGAATCTCGCGGAAAGCGAACAGCACCTGCGTGCGACGGGTGATCGAAGTCGCGGCCCACAGCACAGAGGCTTCCTTGGCGGCAGCGACTGCCTGATCAAGCGTCTTCAGGTCAGCGAAATCAACCTTGCTAGCCACCTCGCCGGTTGCTGGGTCGAATACATCGCCAGTGCGATCGGCGGTGCCGGTCCACAGTGCGCCGTTAATCCAGTGGGTTACGCGATTCGTCATCTTCTTTGCCTCTTCGATTCGTTACTTATGAAAACTTATTCCAGATCATTCGCTGATTTGCCTTGCCCGCAATGACATCAGCCCGCGCCGCATCAACCGATGGGCGGTGGCTGACCTCAGGGACACCGACTTCCCAGAACGATCCACCTTCACTCCACTTATGCAGAGCAACGTCAATAACGTACACATGAACGCCTGGCTTCGCCTTGTTCGCACGAAGCTCAGAGTCGAGCTCAGCCAGACCGGATACTCGGTGAGCGTTGGCGCCCATCGCCGCAGCCATAGCGGTGAAATCAATCTGCGGCGGATTCGGATGATCCGCATCGGCGAGCATCGTCTTGAAGGACGCAGCGCCGTGGCCCAGCTGCAAACGCTCAATGACGTTGAAGCCACCGTTATCGCACACAATGAGCGAGACGTTCTGACCGGTCAAGACTGCGCTGTAGACATCCATTGGCAACATCATGAAAGAGCCATCGCCGAGCAGGCCGTAGACGTTTGCACTCGGATCAGAGGCAGCGCGTTCCATCGCCGCGCCCCAGGCCCCGCTGACTTCGTAGCCCATGCATGAGAAGCCGTATTCGCAATCGAAAGACGCCACACCGCTGGCACGCCAATTCATGACGAGCTCGCCAGCAAGACCACCCGACGAAGTAAGAACGTAATCGTTAGGTTGGGCAATCCGGTTGAGCACACCAATCACCTGCGCGTATGTCGGCAGCGATGTCGCATCCATCGTCTGACGTGCATCGATGTCAGCGTTTTGTTCTGCAAACGATGCTCGAGCGCGATCGACCCACGCCTGCGGTCCCTGCCAGTCCCCCAGCGACTCCGACAAGTCGGCGAGTGTCTCGCGAGCATCACCAACGAGTGGCGTGCCACCGCGCTTCAGCGAATCAAATCGACCAACGTTGAGGCCAATCAGTTTCACATCGGGATTCTTAAACACCGTGCCGGACTCAGTCGTGAAGTCCTGCAGACGAGTGCCGACCGCGAGAACCACATCCGGTTCCCACGCAATGGATTGTGCGGCTCGCTCACCAAAAACACCGATCGGGCCAACGAACATCGTGTCTTGTACGGTCAAGCAAGACTTGCCTGCAACAGATTCCATCACTGGAATGTTGTGGCGAGCCGCAAACTCAGATAGTTCTCGCTCAGCTAGCGAGTAGTGCACGCCGCCGCCAGCCATAATCAATGGCTGCTTCGCGGTGCGCAAGATTTCGGCCGCGAGTGCGAGCTGATCGCGCGATGCTCGTGCACGCGCAATGCGATGCACGCGGGTCGCGAAAAACTCACTCGGGAAGTCGTAGGCCATCGCCTGCACATCTTGTGGCAGCGACAGCGTCACTGGGCCACACTCTTCAGGATCGAGCAGTACACCGATCGCCTGTGGCAATGCGCTCAGCAATTGCGACGGAGTAGTGATGCGATCCCAGAAGCGGCTCACCGTGCGCAGCGCGTCATTCGACGTCGTCGACGGTGCATTGAAATGTTCGATCTGCTGCAGCACTGGATCGGGCTGTCGCGAGTTGAAGGTGTCACCAAGCAGAAGCAACAGCGGCAGTCGGTTGGCCATCGCGACACCGGCAGCAGGAACGGTATTCAGTGCGCCAGGTCCGACAGATGTCGTGACGGCCATAACCTGACGGCGACGTGCAGCCTTGGCATATGCGACGGCGGCGAGTGCCATGCCTTCTTCGTTCTGGCCTCGAATGGTGCGGATCTTGTCGCGGTGCTTCTCGAGGGCCTCGCCTAAACCGAGCGCATTTCCGTGTCCAAAAATTGCGTAAACGCCAGGGATCAGTGGCTTCGTGGTGCCGTCGCGCTCATCTTCAATGTGCTGCGCAACGAGGAACCGCACAATTGCTTCAGAGACGGTCATCCGCTCAGTAGCCACGACACCCTCCTAGGTAAGTCAATATGTCCTAACAATACGTTAAAGGGCCGAGGACGACAAGACCTGACGGCCTGCGTCCTCGACCCTCTACGTTATCGACCGATTTCGTGTTTCAGTGCTTCGAGCTCTGCGCCGCCGGCCATTGCCTTGGTGAGATCTTCGAGAACCAAAGTTTCACGCTGGTACTCGCTGGCGAGCTTGCCGCGATTGAGTAGGTAGAAGCGATCGCCGACTAGAGCTGCGTGATGTGGGTTGTGGGTAATGAAGACCACCGACACACCTCGCTCTTTAGCGGCGAGCACGTATTTCAAGACCACGCCTGACTGGCGCACACCAAGTGCGGAGGTGGGCTCATCGAGGATGAGCACCTTTGCACCGAAGTACACCGCACGGGCGATAGCGACTGCCTGCCGCTCGCCACCTGAAAGGGTGCCGATCGGCTGGTTGGTATCGCGAAGATCAATGCCCATGTTGAGGAGCTCGGCCTTTGCAATGTCCCGCATCTTCGCGACATCAAGGTGCTTGAACGGGCCAAAGCCCTTGGTGATTTCGTTACCGAGGAAGAAGTTTCGCCAGACCGACATCAATGGGATGGTCGCGAGATCCTGGAACACGGTTGCGATACCGCGGGCCATGGCATCGCGAGGTGATTCGAAGTTGACCGCTTCACCCTCGAGTCGGTACTCGCCCGATGAAGGCTTGTGTACGCCCGAGAGGATCTTGATCAAGGTCGACTTGCCGGCACCGTTGTCACCGAGGATGCAAGTCACTGCGCCCTGGTCGACGGTGATGGACATGTCGCGAAGTGCGATGACGCTGCCGAAAGTCTTGCCGACGCCATCTAGCTCGAGTGCTGGAGTGCTCACTTGCGGCCTCCTCGTGCACGACGGCCGATATAGGTATTGATCATCACGGCGCTGAAGAGAATCACGCCGAGGAAGGTTGAGGTCCAGTCGCTATTCCACAGTGCGTAAGGAATACCGATGTATGCCATACCCATGATGGTCGCACCGATGGTTGCACCGATTGCAGAACCAGCACCACCAGTGAGCAAGGTGCCACCTACTGCAGCTGCAATGATGTAGTAGAACTCTTGGCCCACACCCTGACCTGCCTGCATACCGC
>JBDLPZ010000112.1:0-4101 GCA_039800825.1 Actinomycetota bacterium | reverse complement strand
GGTCTGGGAATCGATGTTGTGGTTGGCACGAAGCGCGAATTGCCTGCAGGCGACATCGCTGCGTTGAACAACTCATTCGGTTTCGGCGGCCACGACGTCGCCGTGATTTTCAAGTCTGCCTAAGCAGGCTCGTCCCACCGCTGTTAACCAACCGCTGTTAACCGACGCGGTGGACCCAGCGCACTGAGTCCCCGTCTGCCGCAATGCGGAATGGTTCAAGCTCTGCATCCCATTGCGCTCCCAGCATGAGGTTCAGCGCTCGACGCAGTTCTCCGGGGTTATCCGCGTGACGATCCATCGCAGTGCGCAGTCGCTGTTCGTTGATGGTGATGTCGCCGTTGGAGTCTGTGTCGGCGCGATAGATGCCGAGATCTGGCGTAAAGGAAAATCGCTGATCACAGCCAGCCCCGTGGACGAACTCGGTGATCTCAAACCGAATGCCGGGAATCTTCATTAGTCGACTCGCAAGCGTGGCCGCCGTGCCAGGCGTGCCTGACCATTCCACGTCCGTCCGCACAGCAGTCGGCGCGATGGGCTGAGGCTCCCACTGCAAGGTCACTGGACTGCCAAGCACCTCGCTCAGAGTCCACTCAAGTGGGCCCGTCATCGCGCGTGTGCAGGTATGCACCAATAGCGTCCCGCGAGCACGCTGAGACGCTGGTGTTGATGAATTGATCACCATGGCAAACCCCTTCGGACTGAACTTCGCCTTCCCCAGCGCGGCTCAGTACCGGTGATCGAGGTCAATGCTAGACCCGAAATGCAGAGATTGTCACCCCGCCGACTGCAGCCAGTCCTCGAGGAGAGGCGCAATCGTGTGCCAGTTCTTGTACGCCAGCGTGGCGGAATCGACCGTCTGCAGGCTCTTGAGCAGCAACTCCCGCGCCTCCGGCACCGTCTCAACGATGTCGGCGACAGAGTGCACATAACTGCGAATCGTGAACACAATTGCATCGGTCTGAGGCATCCTGCGCAGCGTCTGACGCTCCACGCGGAAGAACACGTCGTGGGCGATGTTGTCGTGTTCGAAATGAGTGCGCATCACGACTTCAGGCTGATAGAGAGCTTCATCGTCGACAAGTGTCCAGTTGAAACGGTAGACGGGACGCTCGACTGTCATGCGATCCATTGTGAAGTCGACAGCTTCACCGATCGAGTCCTGGTAATGCGGGACAGGTGCATGAATGCCCATCACGCTCTGCCCCATCTTCTCACTGAGTCGCCACCGAGACGGCGCGCATAAGACGGCGCCTGACAGAACCCATCCACTGTCCTGTCGAGTCAGAATGCAGATGTCTTCTTGAAGTAATCGCGCCAATCCCTCGAGCGGATTCAGGAAGTCGACCAACGAAACCGATTGCTTAACCTCGTGATCAAAGACCGTTCGCTGTCCTCGAAGGTTGCTAGACACAAGAAAGCGCGATTTATGGAACTCATCGAGATTGTCGACTGCCAGCTCCCAGAGCTCAAGCGCTGGCTCAATGGCTGCAGCATGCATCGCGATCACTTCTTTGCGCTTTTGAGCCAGAAGCTCGAGCTTGTCAACGAGTTGCTCGCTACGTGATTCATCAAACTCAAACCATTGAGCCAAATCGAGGCTGCGCAGGCCGACGTGGAGGCGCATCCCTCGCGGGTCGACGGGAAAATAGTTCACAACGGGCACACTATTGCCGACCCCGCGGTAACTAAAGGGGAGACTTCGACTTCTCCTCACACGGCAGAATATGCCCACCTGAACCAAGGAGAATCATGTCTGCAACTTTCCCAGCCCCTCGTGTGCTTGTCGAAACTGTCCGCGCTGCATGGGTTCGCGATGTCGTGCTGGTTGCATTCTCCGTTGCGTTCATCGCTGGAGCTGCCCAGGTCTCCATCCCACTTCCATTTTCTCCAGTGCCACTGACGGGCCAGACCTTCGCTGTTTTGCTCAGCTGCGCCGCGCTCGGCGCATGGCGCTCCGTCGTTGCGACCAGCTCGTACTTGGCTCTCGCTGTCGCTGGTTTTCCAGTCCTTGCTCCGCAGGCCGACGGAGTACACATCACTGGCGTGAACGTTTTGGGCATGGCTAGCACTGGCTACCTGCTCGGCTTCATCGTCGCTGCAATGGTGGTTGGCCGCTTGTCTGAAAACGGTTGGACCAAGTCACCTTTGCGGGCAGCTGGAATCATGGCTCTCGGCAATGCTGTCGTCTATGCGATGGGCGTCCCCGTTCTTCAAGCGATCACGGGCGTCAGTTGGGCACAGGCGTTTGAGTGGGGCCTGTACCCATTCCTCATCGGCGATGCCCTCAAGATTGCGCTCGCTGCTGGACTGTTGCCATCGGCATGGTCTGCCCTCAAGCGCTTCAATCGTCTTGGCTAGGCGCACGCCTTCATGCTTGTTCAGCTTCCTGCTCTCCTAGACCTTCTCGCCATCGCAACTGGTGCGCTTTTCGGCGCTGCGGTGGCGGTATCGCGCAAAGCGCCTTTGCTCGGCGTCATGACTCTCGGTGTCCTCATGGGCCTAGGCGGCGGAATGATCCGCGACGTGTTGCTCGATGTGCCGGTTGAGGCGCTGCACAATGACTGGTTCCTGCCGACCTCGGTCGGCGCAGCTTTGCTGGGGCTGCCTCTCGCGCGACGAATTACTGAACATCCCTACATCGGACTGGGCCTGGATGGGATTTCGCTCGGCATGTTCGTGATGGTGGGCACGGAGAAGGCGACGCTGTTGGGCTACTCGGCGAGTTCAGCGATTCTCATCGGCATGATCACCGCGATTGGCGGCGGCACGATTGTCGATCTCATGGTCGGCGAGCGCCCTACTGTCATGAAGCTCGGCCCGTGGTTTGCGTCCGCGGCCTTTGTTGGCGCGGCAGTATTCGTAGTGCTGTACCCGTTCCTGCTGACTGGTGTTGTTGAAATCATCACCGTGGTCGTCGTTGCTGCACTGCGATTTACGAGTGAACGACTGGGTTACGCAGCACCGTCTGTAGAGACGCTGCGCAAACTTAAATTCAGAGGTTAAGAATTGCCGCTGCGGCGCTGGAACATTCGACGCGCTGCATCAGGACCCGACTTGCGAGCATCACTCTTGTCGGCGCCGTGGGCCGTGCCCTTCGCTGCGCCGCCCTTGCTCTTCTTCGCCTCGAGAGCAGCTAGAAAAGCTGCCTTCGCTGGATCGACGTTAGCGTCCTTGGGCTTTGATGAATCTGCGTTAGCCATGCCGCTATTGAACACCACGTGCGCGACAATCAGCCAATGCGTACCTGTGTCTCGCTTTCTGATGTTTTCGCCATCAACGAATTCCTGCGTGAGTCGTACATCCAGCAGGGCGGTCTCTACAACTGGGAACCACGCCGTTGGGAGGGCTTGGTCTTCCACCGCAACGATGCAGATCTCATGACAACTCGCGCCAACCTCGCCACCAATGTCGGCATCTGGACCGACGATGATGGTCGCATCACAGGTGTGCTCATCCCTGAATACCCCGGTGGCGTTTTTCTGCAATCACAGCGCGGTGACGTTGAACTTCAACGCGAAATGCTGTCCTGGGCGTTAGCAGGTCAAAGCCAGTCTGCCGACAACGGTGCACAGTGGCTAGAATTATGGATTGAAGAAACCGACCTCCCACTCGCTGAGGTCGCTCGCTCACTCGGCTTTGTTCCAACGAGTCATCATCAGATTCGTCGCCATCAGGTGCTCGAGCCAATGCCGGCGACTTTGCCTGCACTTCCAGAGGGCTACTCCGTGCGAGGCATCGAGTCGGATGCCGACTACTCGAAGATGGCCGCGCTGCTTAACGCGGCTTTCGGTCGCGAGTTCCACTCAGAGTCGGAATATCGCAATTTCGCCACCCTCTCCCCCAGTTACCGAGGCGAGCTCGAGATTGTTGTAGTGGCGCCAGACGGCAACTTCGCCGCGCACGCAGGCTTTACAGCCCACGCCTCCGAGTCGTTCGTCGTCGTCGAGCCAGTCTGCACACATCCCGATCATCAGAATCTCGGCTTGGCTCGAGTTGCGATGACCGAGGGTCTCAATCGCTGCCGCGCCATCGGCATTCGCGATGCTTTTATCGAGGCTTGGTACAGCAATCCCGTTTCCAACCACGTGTATCAGCAAATGG
>JBDLPZ010000111.1:0-4301 GCA_039800825.1 Actinomycetota bacterium | reverse complement strand
CTGCAGAAGCACGACAGTTGTCAGCCAGTTCAAACTAGTGCGAGTCTTCAATGAGACCTGACCAAATCTGATGAGCGCATAACTCGCGATGATGAGACCGACGAACAGCCAAACAGCGTCGGCGTGCACCCACGCGATCACTCGTGGCTCAAAAGGCATGCGCGTGAGCGACTTGGTGTCACCAGAATGAGGGCCACTTCCAGTGACCAGAGTGCCAAGTAGGACAACAATTGCTGCGACGGCCACGAAAACTCGAGAGAACCAAGCGCGGGCAGGTGAGGTGGTTGCGCTCGAGTGCCGAACGTTCCACCAGAGCCGAACACACAACGCCACGATGACGATGGACAGAAGTAGGTGGCTTGCGACGGTGTAGGGGTTCAAACCTGTGAGAACGGTTACGCCACCGAGCAATGCCTGCCCGAAGGTGCCGAGCAGAGAGCCCATACCGAGCAGCCGCATTCGCCTATCAGCGGTGTGCTTGAACACTGCAAGGGCAACGAGGAATGCGACCACGAACAGGACACCTGTGAGCGTGCGATTGCCGAACTCAACATACTTGTGCCACGCCTCTGTCTGCGCATCCGTCGGAATGATAGATCCGTCGACGCATTCCGGCCATGTCGGGCAGCCCAGTCCGCTCGCGGTGACGCGCACAACGCCACCGGTGACGATGATGCCTGCTTGCACGGCGATGTTGAGAATGAGCAGTCGGTTGAACCAAGTCTCGCGCATGGTTTCAGGGTAGTTCGACTTCATTGCTTACTCCCACCGAAAGGTCTTGATTGCGGCAGCCAATGAGGTGATGCTCCACACACTGAGGCCAATGAGTGCCGAAGCAGAGCCCTGGCTCGCCGCGAAAGCGCACGACATGGGAGTCGCAAAGCTCAAGGAGCTCGGATCGGTATGCACCATCCAGGTGAGGGCGGTGCTCGCGATGAATAGAAGGTTCGCTACAGCCAAGACAGCTTCAGCCCGGAGCAATGACGCCAGTATTAGGGCAATCGAGATCCAGGCAACGGTGGAAAGGCCTGCAGCGGCTAGCAATATAGGTGTGAGTGCGAAATCGATCTTGGCTATAAGAGCTAGCCCAGTCACGACAATAATTTGGAGAGCTGAAATCGCGAGGGACGCTAAAACTCGTGCCTGCACAAAACCCCGCCGACCAAGCGGGGAGATGCCATACACCTTGAGCGCGCCGGCACGGCGATCGAAAGCGGTAGCAATCGCGACAGAAGTGAACGAGCTTGCGGCCAGTGAGAATAGGACGATGAGTGCAGCGCGCTCATCGGCGGGGAGGTTGAGCTGCGTCGATCCAGCCAAAGCTGCGAGCGGAAAGAGCACGTTGAGAATTGCCTGCTCGCCATTGCGAAGCCAGTTGCCGACATCGAACTTTGCTTGAGCAAGTGGGCTAACCATTGGACACCACCGCAAAACTGAGCACGTTCAGGCTTTGACTAGCGGCAAGCTGATTCGCGATTGGCAACAACTGCGTCGGGTCGTCGCCTTTGATGCGATAGCCATTGGTCGTTGACAGCAATTGGTAACCCTGGGGGAGCAGCGCCGCAGTCGCGAAGAGATCAAGCGTTCCATCAACAGTGAATAGGGCTGCTGTTACAGCTTGGGCGGCTTCACCCTGAAGACTGACGAATCGATGTGCGAGAACTGCAACGTCTTGCGCGTAGTGAGATGTGAACAGGATTCCCGCGCCAGAGCGCATGCGTTCTCGAAGAATCGAGTAGAGGGTGCTGCGACTCTGGTCATCGAGACCAACTGTGGGCTCATCGAGAATCAATAGTTTGGGCGAATGAGCCATTGCGCCATAGATTGCTAAGCGTTGCTGCTCGCCACCGGAGAGATAGCGCATCGGTGTCTTGGACACCGGTACATCGAGCCGCTCCAGAAGTTCCCGATCAACTTCTGTTGAGTAGAGGGTGGATAGGTGATTGACCCAACGCTTACTGGACACGGATAGCGGCAGACCTCGGTCCTGCCATACCACGCCGATCTTGCTACGGCGCTTTGGACCCAGTTTGGTGGCGCCGAGGACTTCGATTCGACCCGCCTGGGAACGAAGGTATCCGGTCGAGAGTCGGATGAACGTGGTCTTGCCCGAGCCGTTGGGGCCAGTCAGGGCAACCGCTTCGCCAGCAGCGATGGAGAGGGAAATACCATCAAGAATGACTCGCGAACCTTGCTGAAAACTGACGTCTGTCGCCTCAAATAGCACGCCGCAACCCTACCGATGTGCAGATTTTGATGAAATACGCAACAATTCGGTTGTGAAATTACGCAGCCTTGCCGCATCTCGCGTGGCCAAGACCCTCCTCGAGGGTGGTCCGCAGACCGCTGTCGCTTTGGCACAGGCGCTTGGTATGACGGCGACGGCCGTTCGTAAGCATCTTGAGGTGCTCGAACAGGCAGATTTGGTTTCACACCACGAAGAAGCCCCCTTTGGACCAAAGTCGCAAGGACCGCGTGGTCGTGGAAGGCCCGCCAAAGTTTTCGCGATTACTAATGCCGGCCGTGAATACTTCGAACAGAGTTATGACGATATTGCCGTGGATGCGCTCGCGTTCATTCAGCAGCAATTAGGCGATCCTGGGATTCGCACTTTCGCCTCACAGCGAGTCGGTGGAATTGTGGACGAGCTTCGCGCAGCTGGCAGCGAGCTCACGCCTGAGTCGCTCGCGCAAGGTCTTTCAGATCTTGGCTTTAGTGCATCCCTTCGTCCAGCTCCAGTGACTAATGCGGTTCAGCTGTGTCAGCACAACTGCCCAATTAGTCATGTGGCCAGCGAGTACCCCCAATTTTGTGAAGCCGAGACTGAAGCCATCAGCGCTGCACTTGGTGTTCACGTCACCCGAATCTCGACCATCGCAAGTGGCTCGGATATTTGCACCACCCACATTCCGCTCACATCAACCACGAGGAGCAGTTCATGAGCAATTCCGTCGACGAACTCGAAGGCATTGGCAATTACGAGTACGGCTGGCATGACGCCGACAACGCTGGTGCCACCGCTAAGCGCGGTCTCAACGAAGCAGTTGTTCGCGATATCAGCGCGAAGAAGAACGAGCCAGAATGGATGCTCGAACTTCGCTTGAAGGGTCTACGCCTCTTCGAGAAGAAGCCGATGCCTAACTGGGGCAGCGACCTCACCGGTATCGATTTCGACAATATCAAGTACTTCGTGCGCTCTACTGAGAAGCAGGCTTCATCGTGGGAAGAACTGCCAGAGGACATCAAGAACACGTACGACCGTCTTGGCATCCCAGAGGCTGAGAAGCAGCGTTTGGTTGCAGGTGTTGCTGCCCAGTATGAGTCCGAAGTGGTCTACCACAAGATTCGCGAGGATCTTGAAGAGCAGGGCGTTGTTTTCCTCGACACTGATACTGCTTTGAAGGAATATCCCGAGATGTTCAAAGAATATTTCGGCACGGTCATTCCAGTTGGTGACAACAAGTTCGCAGCACTCAACACTGCTGTTTGGTCCGGCGGCTCGTTCATCTATGTTCCAAAGAACGTGCAAGTAGAAATTCCACTGCAGGCCTACTTCCGTATTAATACCGAGAACATGGGCCAGTTCGAGCGCACTTTGATGATCATCGACGAAGGTGCTTACGTGCACTATGTCGAAGGTTGCACAGCTCCGATCTACAGCAGTGATTCGCTGCATTCGGCAGTTGTTGAGATCATCGTGAAGAAGAACGCGCGTTGCCGCTACACGACCATCCAAAACTGGTCGAACAACGTGTACAACCTCGTGACCAAGCGTGCTGTCGCACACGAAGGCGCGACGATGGAATGGATCGACGGAAACATCGGTTCAAAGGTCACTATGAAGTACCCGGCTGTCTGGATGGTTGGCGAGCATGCCAAGGGCGAAACCTTGTCGATCGCATTTGCGGGCGAAGGTCAGCACCAGGACGCTGGCTCCAAGATGGTGCATGCGGCTCCGAATACCAGCTCCACCATCATCTCGAAGTCTGTTGCTCGTGGCGGTGGCCGTACCTCGTACCGCGGTCTGGTTCAGGTCCAGGAGGGCGCTTACGGCTCCAAGAGCACTGTGAAGTGTGATGCGTTGCTCGTCGATGACATCAGCCGTTCGGATACCTACCCATACGTTGACGTTCGCGAAGACGACGTCGCCATGGGTCACGAAGCGACTGTGTCGAAGGTTTCAGACGACCAGCTCTTCTACCTGATGTCTCGTGGCATGACTGAGGACGAGGCGATGGCGATGATCGTTCGAGGCTTCGTCGAACCAATCGCTCGCGAACTCCCGATGGAGTACGCACTTG
>JBDLPZ010000110.1:0-5653 GCA_039800825.1 Actinomycetota bacterium | reverse complement strand
GCTTCTACCTCGTATGGCTCGGCATCGATGCGATCCGACATCGAGTGGTCGCAGCCGTCAGCATGACTGATGTCTCTGATGGTGCGCCGACCAAACTGCAGACGATGCGCCAAGGCTTCATTGTTGGCGTGCTCAATCCGAAAGCGATTGTGTTCTTCGCCGCAGTGCTGCCGCAGTTCGTTGATACAGAGTTGGGTTCGGTCACTGTGCAGCTGATTTCGCTGGGCTTGATCTTCGCTGCGCTCGCCGTCATTTTCGATGGCGCGTGGGGAATGGTCGCTGGCACTGCGCGCGAATGGCTGAGCTCAAGCACGCGTCGCCTGGAGATCATGCGTGTCGTCGGTGGCTGCGTCATGATCTTGCTCGGCGTTGTCATTCTCGCTACGACTCCGTTGCCGTGGTGATGATGCAGCCCATCACTGATCGCATTGCTTTTGCTCCACACGTTGGCAAGTACGTCCGCGCGGCTGTACCTATTGAGTCTTTTCTTCTCGGCTGGGTCTTGCCTGCTGGTTCAGCAGTTTTGATCGATAACGGTCGCGACTGGGAATTGATTATTGAAGGTGAGGCCACGGCGCTCGATTATGCGCGCATGTTGGCTGGTGCTGCTGAAGCCGGATACGGAGTCAACACCGCAACGTTGCCATTCGAGCTTGGTCAGCATCTCAACAATCCTGAGGCGCGCGACTGGTACTGGATGATGCGCGAGCGGCCATTCGGCGTCGTCGCGATGCCGCCGCATATTCGTGTCATCCGCTCAAACGAATTTGATTCTGAGATCGGTCGCTTTTTGCAATTGGCTTCGCCAGACACTTCTGTGACCCCAGGCAATCCAGAGATTCAGTTCTGGGTTCTTTCTCGCGCGGCAGATGGCTCGTTGCAGGCTGCGGCGGCCGGAACGAAGTGGAGCTCAGGTGCGCACGTCATCAATGCGGTGGCAGTCGCGCCTTCGGCTCGGCGTCACGGGCTCGGCAGCATCGTCACATTGCTCGCGGCACAGCAGCATTTCGCAGACGGCGCCAAGGCGGTCGCGCTCGGTGTGCGTGGCACGAATCACAATGCGCTGCAGATGTATCGCAAGCTCGGCTTCGACGTCGAGATGCACTTCTCTTCAGTTCGGCTGAGCCGCCGAGAGCAGTCTGAGCTCTGATTGGCTTATTCGCGGCTCGCGCGCGAAAATTGAACCACTGAAATCGGAGTTTTCGTGTTTAAGCATTTAGCTACTGCCACTTCTCGCCACCCCAAAGTCGTACTGATTGTCAGTGCCATCTTCGTCATCGTTGCCGGCGCCGTAGGCAGTCTCGTAATTCCGCGCATGTCTAGCGCTGGCTACAGCGACCCAGGCAGCGATAGCTATGCCGCATACGACCTGCTCGAAAATGAGTTCAACTCGCCGCTGCCTCATTTGTCGATTGCGATTGGTCAGCTCGGTACGACTGGCGCGGCCGATGATGAAGCCGTCGCAGCCCAAGCCGAGAAGATCATCGCGGACTTCAAAGCCGTCGATGGGGTGAGCAAGATTGATTCTTACTGGTCGCTCGGCCGTCCAGTGCAGATGAAGAGCACAGATGGCTCACTTGGGCTCGTACTTCTCTACGTCGATGCTAAGACTCTCGATAAGCGCAATGCAGTGGCGCGCACGATTATTGATTCAACTCCCGCCCAGATCGGTGGCGTCGATGTGATCGTGAGTGGCGCTGGTGGCACCTATAACGGCATCAACAAGCAAATCACTGAAGACATCAAGTTTGCAGAGACGATCTCCATTCCGTTGACGCTGCTGCTGTTGCTCTTTGTTTTCGGCACCGCAGTCGCTGCGGGCATGCCGTTGTTCGTCGGTGTGAGCGCAATCTTCGGCGCACTGTTTGGCGTGTGGGCGATCTCGATGTTTACTGACGTCAGTGTGTTCGCGCTCAACTTGATCACCGGTCTGGGTCTCGGCCTCGGTATCGACTACGCGTTGTTGATCGTCAATCGTTTCCGTGAAGAACTTGGTCGCGGCAAATCCGTTGAAGATGCTGTGGCGGAAACCGTCCACACGGCTGGACGCACAGTCATGGTTTCGGGCATTGCAGTCGGTCTGACTTTGTCTTCGATGATCATGTTTCCTCAGCCATTCCTTCGGTCATTCGCCTACGCAGGCGTGTCTGTCTGCGTCATGGCAATCGCGGGCGCGCTGGTGCCGCTGCCTGCCGCGCTGCGCTTGTTCGGTCGGCGCATTGATTCCTTGCGTATTCGCCGCGGCGATCTCACACCGAAAGATGACGGCATCTGGTCGCGAGTCGCACGTTTTGTCATGCGTCGTCCATGGTCCACGACGATTGTCACGTTGGTGGCGCTAGTAACCCTGGCTTTGCCCGCCCTCGGCGCGCAGTTCTCCCAGGTCGATGACCGAGTGCTCAACAAGAACAATCCTGCGGCGAAGGCTGCACAGCTGTTCCGCGACAATTTCTCGTCGAACGAGAGCAGCCCCATCGATGTCATTTTCACTCGTGATGTCTCGCCTGCCCGAGTGGCGCGAGTTGCCCACGAGATTGCGCAGCTGCCAGAGATCGTGCGCGTCGAGACCCAGTCAGGTATCTACACCAGCGAAGGCTTCCAGCCGCTGGCTGGTGTGCCCGGCTGGCCGGCCGCGACGATGGAAACTAATTCGCATGTGCGTCTCGTTGCCATCTCCAACATCAGCTCGCGCACAACCGCTGGTATGAACCTCACGCATGAGCTACGCGATCTTGCACCTGACTCGCTCGTCGGTGGCGCGGCCGCCGACTACACAGATTCGCAGGAAGGCATCGCTCGACAGTTGCCAGCCGCCCTACTGTGGGTCGCGATTGCAACGCTGATTGTGTTGTTCTTGTTCACAGGCAGCGTGCTCTTGCCGTTCAAAGCGATTGCCCTCAACGTGCTGAGTCTCGGCTCGGCGATGGGCGTGCTCACGTGGATGTTCCAAAACGGCAACCTTCAGTGGCTCACAGGCGATTACACGGTCACCGGCGCGCTGGACACGTCGAGCCTCGTCATCGTCGCGATTGTGACGTTTGGTTTGTCGATGGACTACGAAGTTTTCCTGTTGTCACGCATCAAGGAAGAACATGATGCTGGCAGTGACACAACCGAAGCGGTTGCTCTCGGTCTTCAGCGTTCTGGTCGCATCATCACTGCGGCAGCATTGTTGTTGGCAGTCGTTTTCGCCGCGTTCGTGACGAGCTCGGTCACCAGCATCAAGATGTTGGGCTTCGGTATCGCCTTTGCGATTTTGCTCGATGCGACCGTCGTGCGTGGTTTGCTCGTGCCTGCGCTCATGCGCATTGCTGGCCGCTACAACTGGTGGGCGCCGCGTCCTTTGCGACGTCTTCATGATCGATTCGGTCTGAGCGACTAATCGGCACTGCTGGGTTCTCGTAACGCGAGCGCCATCAAGCTGGCAATGACTAACGCGCCGCCGGCGTACTGCAATGTCGTCGGCACTCCGCGACCGAGCAATGCACCGAGAGAGATTCCGACCACGGGAATGATGTTGAGCGCGATGGCTGCATGCCGCGCTGGAACGACGCTTGCTGCCTTGGAGAAAAGCAAGAACGGAATCGCTACGCCGAAGACGCCAGCGCCAGCCGCGGCCCACGCTGCGCTCGGCTCGACCGCCAGGTCAGTGCCTGACGCAACGAAAATCAACGCGGCAATCGTGAGCGAAACGAGCATCTGCCCCCAGGTGAGCGCGAAGGCATCGAACTGAGGCTGCCTTGTGGAGTAGATACGAATCGCAATGGCGTAACCCGCTGCAGCTGCGGCCGCTAACAAGAAGGCGATGCTGCCTACTGCGCTTCCAGACAGAGCAAGGCCGGTCCAGCCGACGAGTAGCGCGCCCATAAAACCGACGGCGATAGCGATCGCTTCGACCGACGCGATCTTCTCCTTTAAGAGCAGCCGTGCAAGCAGCGCCAGAATTAAAGTCTCAGAAGACATGATGATCAGTCCGACCGTGACGGTGCCGGTCGCGTATCCGATATTGCCGAATATGTACGTAAGCCCAGGCTCTAGGAGTCCGAGCAACAATGCCCACTTCCAGCTGAATCTGAGTGACTGCCTTCGAACCAGGGCAGCGACCGACACGATGGCAAAACCGACGCCGACCTCGATGAGCAGCATTTGTCCGACCGAGAGGCTTTCCATCGCAATGTCCGAAAGGGGATTGGCCATACCCCACGACATCATTGAGAGCGCGAGGAGTCCATAAGCCATGGCGTTGCGACGCATGCGTCCAACGTAGCGCAACGGTGGCTTCGTACACTTTCACTTATGGCTCGCACAGTTGTCCTTTTTGATCTCGATGGCACACTCGTTAACTCCAACGCGTCAGTTGCCCGGTGCTGGCAAAGGCTCGCAGAGCGAGCGGGCTTTGATGTCAGCGTGCTGAGCGACCTCCATGGCATTCCTGCGCGTGCGTTTATCAAAATGCTGCTGGGTCCAGATCGCGCAGATGAAGTCGATGAGATGACTGCGTGGCATCTCAAGCAGGAGTGCGAAGACGTCGCGGACACTTTTGCTTTTCCCGATGCGATGGACTTGATCAACTGGATTGATTCCAACCCGAACGCTGTCTGGGGGATTGTGACTTCATGCGAACGCGAGTTGGTCTTGGCGCGACTTGGCGCCACTGGTTTGCCAGTGCCTGAAGTGCTCATCACTGCCAACGACGTCGAGCACGGCAAGCCGCACCCAGAGCCATACCTCAAAGGTGCTGCTGCGTTGGCCGAGCCAGGTGATGATGTCTACGTCATCGAGGACGCGCCTGCGGGTGTGAAGTCCGGTCTCGATGCGGGTGCGACGGTCCTCGCCGTCACCACGAGCCACGACGCCTCGAAGCTCACACACGCCACCGAAATCGTGCACACGCTGACGGGCGTGCTCGAATATCTCAAATCGCGCTGACCGCTCTACATTTAGGTCACTGCTGGGGAGGCGTTATGACTGTTTGGGGATCAATGAAGCGGGTGATTCGCCGTCCGCTCGAAGATCTATACGAAGCACGCCTTGCTGCCCATGTGCATCATCTTCCTGTTCCTCGCCACGTCGGTGTCATCCTCGACGGCAATCGCCGTTGGGCTGCTGAACAAGGTGGTCCAGCTTCGCGAGGACATCGTGTGGGAGCGAGCCGCATCGCCCAGCTTCTCGATTGGTGCGATGAGCAAGGTGTTGAAGTTGTCACTCTCTGGCTGCTGTCGACAGACAACCTGACTCGCTCTGAGTCTGAATTGATTCCGCTGCTCGGCATTATTGAGCGCACCGCGCAGGAGCTTGTCGACTGTGGCAAGTACCAAGTGCGAGTCGTCGGTGCGCTTGATGTTTTGCCTGGCAAGACGGCCGAGGCTCTTCAATCGGCGGCAGACGCCACTGCCAAGGTGGATGGCATGGCGGTCAACATGGCAGTCGCCTATGGCGGCCGTCGAGAAGTCGTCGATGCTGTCAAGGCGTTTCTCGCTGAACAAGGCGCAGGCGGTCACTCAATCTCTGAAGCGGCTGCCGCGCTCGATATTGCATCTATCGAGGCACACCTCTATACAAAGGGTCAGCCAGATCCAGATCTCGTCATCCGTACGTCAGGCGAGCAGCGACTCTCGGGCTTCCTGCTCTGGCAGTCCGCCCACTCTGAGTA
>JBDLPZ010000109.1:0-7217 GCA_039800825.1 Actinomycetota bacterium | reverse complement strand
CAGACTTGTTCGACTTAACCGGAAGGGCGCGAACAACGCTGGCAGCGATTTCGCGGTCGTGAGCTTCGAGTGCGGCCTGAGCGAGCACATCGGAAACTTTGAGGTTGAGCGCCTGGCAGATTGCGCCGAGCAGTTCGCTCGATGCTTCCTTACGGCCGCGCTCGAGTTCTGAAAGGTAGCCCAAAGCGATGTTTGCACTGCCTGCGACGTCGCGCATAGTGCGCTTCTGCGAGACCCGTGCGAGTCGCAATTGTTGGCCCAAGAGTTCGCGCCACAGCACCATAAGACACCTCCTCGGCAAACCGTACAACGTGAGGCTGTCATACGCGCGCCCATTTGAGCGTGAGTCGCCTAACTGCGAACCAAATCCGTCTTCGGGACCAGTACATCGAGCAACATGCCGATTAGAGCTGTCGCCGCCTGGACACGAATTTCGTCCCTCGTCCCCTCGAGCCGAAGGCTATGTACGCGCGAAGCGTTCGTTGAGGTATCTACTACGGCCACATGCACTGTGCCGACTGGGGCTCCATCCTGCGGCGTGGGGCCTGCGACACCGGTGATACCCAAGCCGACTTGGCTGGCGCAGACTCGAGCGACGCCGGCGGCCATCTGCAGTGCAACCTCAGCTTGGACCGCTCCGCCTTTGGAGATGAGCGCCTGTGAAACTCCCAGCACATCAGTCTTGATGTCGCTGCTGTAGGCGACGACTCCCCCAAGGAAAACTTCAGACGCGCCTGGCACGCTCGTCAACAACTGAGAGACCAAGCCGCCTGTCACGGATTCAGCGCTCGCCACAGTCACGCCGGCAACACTCGCCACCATGACAGCAGCACGGGCAAATTCGTACTCGGTGGGCTTGAGTTGCGGATCGACGAGATTTCCGAGCGCTGCCTGCGCTTCTTCAACGGTGTAGGTCATCGACGTTGGGCTTTCAAGGCCGGTACGAGCACCTTGAGGTAATCAAGACCAGTGATCAGCGTGAAAGCGACAGTAATCCACAAAAGCAGCGACTGAAGCACCTGAATTAGTGCAGGCGCCGGAATCGGCAAAAGTAGGTAGGCAGAAATTACAACAATCTGCAGAGTCGTCTTCCACTTGCCACCTTTAGACGCTGGCACCACTTGGGTCTCAGCAATCATCAGCCGCATCACCGTGATGCCGACCTCGCGAATCATGATGAGCATCGTCGCGGGCCACGCGATCACCCCGAGAATCGAGAGCGAAATCCACGCTGCGCCGGTCAGAGCCTTGTCCGCAATCGGATCGGCCAGCTTGCCGAAAGAGCTGACCAGGCCGCGCTTGCGAGCCAGCCATCCATCAAGGAGATCCGTGATGCCTGCGACCCAAAAGACAATCAAGCTCAACCACTGCCAGTCGGCGAACAGCAACCAACAAAAGACTGGCACAAGGGCCACTCTCAAAATGGTCAGAAGATTGGGTGCGTGCTTAGTCATCAGCTCGTCGCGATTTCACCAACGAGATCAGCGCCGTCGGTATCGACGATGACGACATCCACAACCTCGCCGACAGCGAGTTCGCGATCGGTTTCGACATAGGTCGTACCGTCGACTTCAGGTCCCTGAAACTCGGTGCGGCCTTCGTTGTCACCTTCAATGATGACGCGTGCCCGCTGGCCGATTCGATCTTCGGCTCGCTGGGCGACAATCTCATCTACAAGAGATGTCACGTATTCAACGCGGCGCTCGATCTCGCGCTGCGGAAGCTTCTTGTCCAATGTGAGCGCTTCAGTGTCTTGTTCGTCGGAGTAGCCAAAAATGCCGACAACATCCATCTGCGCTTGTGCAATGAAATTGCACAAGATCTCGAGGTCTTCATCCGTCTCACCAGGAAAGCCAACAATCACGTTCGAGCGAATACCTGCTGCTGGCGACTTCGATCGAATGGTTTCGATGAGTCCGAGAAATTCCTCGGCGCCACCGAACCTGCGCATGCGGCGCAAGATTGCTGGCGAGGCATGCTGGAAAGACAAATCGAAATACGGAGCGACTTTGTCCGTCTGGACCATGGCATCGATGAGCGATGGCCGCAGCTCTGCCGGCTGCAGGTAGGACACGCGCACTCGCTCGATGGACTCGATTGACGCCAGCGCGGGTAGCAGCGTTTCGAGGAGTTTCACGTCACCGAGGTCTTTGCCGTACGAGGTTGAGTTCTCGCTCACCAGGAATAATTCTTTGACATCCTTTTCTGCGAGCCACGCGGCTTCAGCAATGATGTCGGTAGGTCGGCGAGAGACATAGGCACCGCGGAAGCGAGGGATGGCGCAGAAACTGCAGCGACGGTCACAACCGCTGGCAATCTTGAGCGGCGCGTAGGGCTTGGAATCGAGACGTACCCGAAGAATCTGATTGTTGTCGCTTCGAGCCGCGTCATGGCGGTCGGCCGGCGCGGTGGCTGTGAGGGTGCGGCGATCAATCGGCGTGTGGCTATCGATACGAGCGCCACCAACGATTGCGGCAAGAGTGTCACCAATCGTGTCGTAGGCATCAAAGCCGAGGACCGCATCGGCCTCGGGCAGATCTGCAGCGAGTTCTTTGCCGTAGCGCTCGGCCATGCATCCGACTGCGACGACGGCCTTGACCGATCCATTGGTTTTCAAATCACTGGCAGACAAGAGAGCGTCGATGGAGTCCTTCTTGGCCGCATCGACGAAGCCGCAGGTGTTGACCATGACGGCGTCTGCAGAGTCAGCATCCGAAGTGAGTTCCCAACCAGCCGCCGTCAGTCGAGCAGCCAGCTCGTCGCTATCGGTTTCGTTTCGGGCGCAGCCCATGGTGAGCAAATGCACGCGCTTGGTTGAGGTCACGAGCGCAAGAGTACGGGCTAGGCCTTGCCAGTCAGATCAGGAATGGTGGTGTCATCGAAGGTCTGGTTCTGCTTGCCAGTTCCCAAGCGACCAACGTAAACGCGGTTAGCGCGGAACTTCACATTCTCAGCCTTACCAACCGTGACCTTGATGCTCGTTCCATCTCGAAATTCGAAGCTGTCGCCGTCAGCGACTTCGCCGTCGTACATTACGTCGCCATTCGCGTTTTCGACGTGCACCCATGAGCCGCCATCGGCGATGATTTCGACGACGATGTCGCCTGAACCAACGACGCCGTGTGAGCCATCTGTCGCCGTGACAGTGACAGTCGGTGCCGCGTCTGGAGTCTCACCGTCCGTAGGTTCCGTGGTCGGATCAACCTTTTCGGTGATGGTCGGTTCGGCGCTCGGCACGGAAGGTGTCGAAAGCTTGTTCACTGCGAAAGCAACGACAGCGAGCACAAGACCGAGCGCGATGGCGCCAACAATGATTGCGCGCAGATTGCCCGAGCGTCGAGGAGGCAGGGCCTCACGGCTGTCTACGACAAAGATGTCGAGGTCGTCTTCAGCGGCACCGGTCGTCTCGCCACCCAATTCAGCGGCGTCAGCTTTACGCGACTTCCGAGCTGCGCGACCTTCAGGCTCAGCGACAGGATTGAGCATCCCGACCAGCTCGTCATAGTCCTCACCAACAACATTGGCGATGGACTTGATATGCGCGCGAACGAAGACTTCAGCATCGTACGTAAGGTAATCAGACTCGAGATTTTCGATAATTCCGCCGCGCAACCGCGTGCGGGCCGACACCTCAGCTACGGATAGACCCATGCCTAAACGCGCGCTAGAAAGACGTGCGCCGATCGACATAGAACCACCTAACCGTTTTTGGTACTAGGTGAGTCTAGGCAGGATTCGGGCAGATGGAAACGCGAAAGATTTTCACTCGCCCCGAAGCATTGCCAGGGTTCCAGGCAAATCTTCGGCGCTCATGAGGACTTCTCGGGCCTTTGAGCCTTCGCTCGGACCCACGATTCCGCGGGTTTCCATGAGATCCATGAGGCGGCCCGCCTTGGCAAAGCCGACCCGGAGCTTGCGCTGAAGCATCGAAGTCGAGCCCAGCTGGGTGCTGATCACGAGCTCCACGGCCTGCAGGAGCAGGTCCAAATCGTCGCCAATGTCGCTATCTACGTCTCCACGCTTGGATGCAGCAACCGCACTGACGTCTTCACGGTATTCAGGCTCTGCCTGCTCCTTGCAGTGATTAACGACCTTGCGAATCTCGGCTTCGCTCACGAAAGCACCCTGCACGCGCATGGGCTTCGAAGCGCCCATCGGCAAGAACAGGCCATCGCCTTGGCCAATGAGTTTGTCTGCGCCAGGCTGATCGAGGATGACTCGTGAGTCAGTGACGCTCGATGTCGCGAAGGCGAATCGGCTCGGCACGTTTGCCTTGATCAAGCCAGTAACGACGTCAACCGACGGGCGCTGCGTAGCGAGCACCAAGTGGATGCCGGCGGCGCGTGCCAACTGAGTGATACGAACAATGCTGTCTTCAACATCGCGCGGTGCGACCATCATCAAGTCCGCAAGCTCGTCGACAATCACGAGCAAGTATGGATAAGGCTTGAGAACTCGCTGGCTGTCTGGTGGAAGTTTGACCTTGCCAGCCTTGACGGCCTTATTGAAATCATCGATGTGTCGGAATCCGAATGCCGCGAGATCGTCGTAGCGGTTATCCATTTCCTTGACGACCCACTGCAAAGCTTCGGCTGCCTTCTTAGGGTTCGTGATAATCGGCGTGATGAGATGTGGCACGCCTTCGTAGGCTGCGAGCTCGACGCGTTTTGGATCGACGAGGACCATGCGCACTTCGTCAGGAGTCGCGCGCATCAAGATCGAAGTAATCAACGAGTTAATGCAAGACGACTTACCTGCACCAGTTGCACCTGCCACAAGCAAGTGAGGCATCTTGGCGAGGTTGGCAACAACGAAGCCACCTTCAACGTCTTTGCCCACACCAGCGATCAGTGGGTGATGTTCTGACGTAGCAACCTGGCTCCGCATGACGTCACCAAGACTGACGAGCTCGCGATCAGTGTTCGGAATCTCAACGCCGACAGCTGACTTGCCTGGGATCGGAGACAAGATGCGAACGTCTGATGATGCGACGGCATAGGAGATGTTCTTAGCAAGCTGGGTAATGCGCTCAACTTTGACGCCAGGTCCAAGTTCAACTTCATAACGGGTCACCGTCGGACCACGCTGGAATCCAACGACGTTAGCATCAATGCCGAATTCGTCGAAGACACCCATCAGTGCAGAGCGCACGGCGTCTGTGGCTTTGGTGCTGACCTTTGGAGCTGCGCCGGCAGCCAAAACAGATGGATCTGGCAACGTGTAAGGAAGTTCAAGCGGAAGCACGCCTGGCGTGAGATCGACCTTCGGCTTGCTCGCGCGGGCAGAAGCAGGCGCCTCGGGGGTGGGCTCGACGACCACTGGCTGCGGCGCGACAGGTCGGCGAACGAGTTCGAGAAGAGCGGAATCCACATTGGAATCAATCACAGGCTCAACTGGTGTCTGAACGACAGGAATTGCCTCAGTGCGATCTACAGCGCTCGTCACGCGGCGCTGCGGAGTTTCAACAACAACAGTCGGTGCGACAGGCTCTTCAACTTCTTCGTCGGCACCGAGAAGAGCAAGTTCGTTGGCAACAGTCGAGTGCGTCTCAACCTTGGCGGCCTGTTCGAACGGAGTATCTGCCTCGTACTGCTCAAGCTCGGCAGGTTCGACTGCTTCGATTGAGGTGCGACGCTCACGACGAGACCGACGATCTTCACGCCGCCGACGCTCGCGTGGCGGGCGACCTACAAGACCCAGACGTTCAGGAACACGACGGATCGGAGTCTTCGTGACAATCAGCAGACCAAAGAACAGAGTGATGACGTAGAGAACAGCCGTCAGCACTTCTGAACCCGTTGCGCCGGTCACAGGAGAAGTCAGTAACCACCCGACCGCGCCGCCTGCCGGATTCATCTTGTTTGCACCGTCTGCAGGACTCGGCGATTGCATGTGGAGGTGCCACAGCGCCACGGTCGACAGCACGACAAGTGTGCCGCCAATAGAAATACGTCCAGTGTTGGCGCTGTCCTCTGGATGGCGCAGCACTCGCATGGCAAAGAAGAAGATCAGCACAGGCATCGTGTAATGCAGCGCGCCGAAGAGAGACTCGAAGCCGAGCTTGATCGGACCAGTTACCCCACCATCAGCATCCCACCAGATAGCGGCGGCGGAGAGCGATGCGAAGGCAAACAGTGCGAGACCAACGCCGTCGCGGCGATGCTCCGGATCGAGGCCGCGAGCACTCTCGCCGAAGCTGCGGAAAATCTTGCCCACCATGTGTCCGATGCCCAGCCAGATTCTCGAGATAAGGCCGAAGACACGAGCAGCGATGCTTGGCTTTGGAGCAGTTCCTCGCTTGCGGCCGGCTGCAGAGCCCCCACGCGACGTCGAAGAACCGCGGGCCGGCGCCTTTGAGGCACGGCTCGACGAGCGCGACGAACCCTGCGCTCGAGAAGACTGAGCTGATGTCCGGGCACGCGTAGGGGAAGAGTTACGGCTTGCCATGTGCCGAAGGGTAATTCGGGGCCCTGACGGATACGTCTTCCTGAGGGGGCGTGTCGCGATTCATGCAACAAATGTGCACACGGCCGCAGGGGCCGATTTAAGCCTCAACCACGACAGGAACGATCATTGGCTTGCGACGGTGGGCATCTGCAACCCACTTGCCCACGATGCGGCGGACGATCTGCTGAAGTTGGCGCGTGTCCGAGATTCCCTCACGTAGCGCCATCTCCAGACCAGCGCTGACGAGCGGAAGAAGTGGATCGAAGATTGTGTCATCCTCGGCGAAACCGCGAGCATGAATCTCAGGTCCAGCCACGACTTTGGCCTCGACCACGTCGACGGCGACCACGCAAGAAATGAATCCTTCTTCGCCGAGAATTCGGCGGTCCTTCAGCGAGGCCTCAGAAATGTCGCCTACCGAAGCGCCATCGACGTAGACGTAGCCGCATGGCACCGCGCCAACAACACGTGCGCGACCACCAACAAGATCGACTACATGTCCGTCTTCCGTGACGACCACGTTCTCACTCGGCACGCCCGTCGACACCGCAAGCTTGGCGTTGGCGTACAGGTGACGGACTTCACCGTGCACTGGCATGACGTTCTTTGGCTTGACGATGTTGTAGGCGTACAACAACTCCCCCGCCGCCGCGTGGCCCGAAACGTGTACAAGCGCATTGCCCTTATGGACGACGGTCGCACCAAGACGCATCAAACCGTTGATCACTCGGTTGACGGAGTTTTCATTGCCAGGAATCAGCGATGACGCG
>JBDLPZ010000108.1:0-8679 GCA_039800825.1 Actinomycetota bacterium | reverse complement strand
TGCTGAATAGGTGGGCAGGCACACTCAGTGCAGGTAATGCAGTGAGTAACCGAGCTCGCGAATGATCACGAGTGCCCACAGAGCGCTCACGACCTGCAAAGCCCTCGTCACGTAGGTGGGGACTGCGTTGCGCTTATTCCATGAAAGCCACAAGGCCCACAGCAGCAGTTCGGGAATCGAAGTCCACAGCGCGATGTTGACGAAATCGAGAACTGTCACGGACCATAAGTCGTAGTTGACGGTTCTTGCACCGCTCGGCGTATCCCAAGCGCAGCGCAATACGGACGGTGGTCCGTCTGTGCGGATCGGCTCACCGTCTGTAACGATCCAGTCTGCTGGAGCCCCTTGGTGGTCGCACTAAGATTCCTGTCGCTTGCCGCCCATCGAGTAGATCAGTACGCCCCACGAAGCGACGATCCACGTGACCATCCCAACCGCGCTAATTACAAGTCTCTTGGCGTTGAAAAGTGGTGCTCGCGTTTCCGTCATGAACATGCCTAAGATCTAAAACCAATATCCGTGGCCCAGCAGGAAGCTGAACTCAGAGAGCGTTCGAAATGCCCAGAGCAATCCGATGACTTGAAGAATTCGGGTCACCACGCGAGGGACTGTTCTGCGCTTATTCCATGCCAGCCAGACCGCAGCGACAAGCAGTGGCGGCACCGCCCAGATCGACATCAGCGCGGCGAACTGAACGAGCCCAGCGGTCCACAGAGTGTGATCGCTGGTCAGGGTTTCGCCAGCTCTGCTCCAGGAGCATCTGAGAACGAGCGGTAAGCCGTTAGAAACAATCTCACCATCGCCTGCAACGAGCCCCGCACTCGGCGGCTCCATATGGCTGCACCAATCTTGGTGGCGCTTACCGCCCAGATTGGAGAAGACCCACAACACTGAGCCCAGCGCCACGGCGGGCAGACCAAACCCCGCTAGCAATAGATGAAGCGGTTGAAGTCTGCTCTCACGGCTGGCCATCTTTAGCAAACCTTGCTGGCAGTGCCGCTGGATACATGCCGGTAGCAGCCGGGAGCCCGCCAGGACCAGGCAACGTCGACTATTCGGTGAAAGCCGGCGCCGGGGCCAGGGTAAGTGATGTAGTTTGCTGTAAGGCCCATGCAGTTTGAGTCGGGCATTATTCCGTAGCAATTGTTTTGGGTAGTTTGCGCTTGAATTTCGTACAGCGAGCTTGCCAAGGTGCCCTTTTGAGCGGTGATTACCACCTGTATTGAAGGGTGCGCGGGAAGATTGAGGGGGTAGCCGATGCCGACTGCGAACCCCAGCCGCGAACATTGATCGCCGAAATCATTGCCGTCGACGTAGGCGCCGTAATTATCGCTTCCGTTCAATGCCGTGCCGTTCACCCACATCGACCAGGCGAGAATCTCCGGCCAGCGCGAAGCCCAAAATTTTGTGTCATTGCCATACACGCAGTTTGGTCTCGTCCATTGGAGGTTGTAGTTGTAAAGACTCCAGTCATATTCAAAGCCCCAGCCGCTAGCAAAGTTGTGCGGACTGTGGTTCGACCAACTCCAGTCAAAAACCGAGTAGAACTTGGAATATGTGCCAGTCTGATAGGCCTGTCCGCTATAGCTGTTGGGTGCCCAGATGGAAGTCGAGGGAAGGTTAGTCGGATCTAGTGCTGTCGACGTACTTGCATTCTGGCTCGAAATCTTCGGACTCATACGGTGTGCCGCTACGGATTTGGCCCATGAGATCAGCCCGGGCGATGCTTTCGTAGCCGATAGGGGGTTCGGTCGGATGCGACTCGCAAGCAAAGATTGTGCGACCTCTGCTTGCACCTTCCCGACGTAAACGCCTACAACACGCGGGCTTGCGCCGAAATCCGATCGAACAATCGTCTCGTACTCGGCAACGTTTTGGGCCAGCGTTTTCGAACTCTGGACGAAATACTCGCCTACGAATTCTTGCTCGTGTCGAAAACCCAGCGGCTGGACGGACGAGTTTTCGAAAATTGTTAGCAGCTGGTCAGAAGTCTGGGGCAATTCGAGGGAAACATATACGAGCTCCGAAGAGGACGAACTCGCAGATTGAGTTGCCGCTTGAGCAGGGACGAGAAGCGCTGAAAGCGCAAGCGCCGTAGTGATGAAAAGTATCGCGGCAGTCTTGATTTTCATTTATTCCCCCAATTTTGTTTTGTTGTTCCTGAAGACGCCAGCATGCACGAATCGGCATGATGGCGTCAAGGGTCATGCGCGAGATGCCGTATTGGATCTCGATGTCGCCTACTGCAAGTAGCGCAGTGAGTAGCCAAGCGCTCGATTAATGACGAGCGGCCCCACTGGGCTGAAGATCTGAAGCGCTCGAGTCACAATTGTGGGCACTGGCCGACGCTTGTTCCACGCTAGCTAAACGGCCCACAGCAGCAGCTCCGGAATTGATGTAAGCACCAGAGTGTTCAGCGTCCAGAAGATCTGATTTGTCCACCATGCATATTCAATGATTTTCGTCCCCGTCGGAGTAATCCAGTGGCAACGCAACGTCGTTGGTGGACCAAAGTGGTTGACCAGGTTGCCGTTATCAATTGTCCAGTCGGCAGGTGGGCCTTGATGCTTACACCAGCCTTCGGGTTGCTTGCCGCCCGTAGCGAACATGAACCTAATCCCCGAGACTGGAATCCAGAGGAACACGGCGGTCACCCAAGGGACGACGCGTTTAACGCTGACTTCTTTGATCTTCATAGTGCCCCCGATAAGCAGGTCATCATCATGCCAATTCGGGGGGGCAATCGCCGAGGGGGTGTGTCGGGTGCGGGTGGAGGGGGTCGAACCCTCACGTCTTTCGACCGAGGCTTTTAAGGCCTCTGCGTCTGCCATTCCGCCACACCCGCCGATGAGGCTCGTCGAAGGTCGACGAATGATGTTGTGCGGGCGGAGAGACTCGAACTCTCACACCTTTCGGCGCTGGAACCTAAATCCAGTGCGTCTGCCAATTCCGCCACGCCCGCATGCCCCGAAGAGCAGCCGTAGTTTAGGGGGCTTCCGACATTGGCTGATGCCAGCCCTTGCGCGTACTCTTTAAGCATGAGCGAACAAGCAGAAACCACACAGCTGAACGGCGAGATTGACGCTACGCGTGCTCGGCTCGTCGCTAATCTCGAAGAAATTGTTGATCGTGCGCAGCCTGAGAAGGTTGTGAATCGCCAGGTGCAGCGCGTGCGTGAGTTTTACCTTGATGAGTTCGGTGGAGTGCGCATGGATCGCGCTGCCAAGACCGCGGGTATCTTCGCTGGCCTTGTGATCTTGCGAAAGCTGTTTAAGTAGCGACTGTTATGCGTAAGGAACGATCTGGATTGCGCCGCTGCGGATTCGGGTCGTCACGCGGCGAAGACCAACGGTCGCTGCCGACGGAACAATCGGTCCACCGGTCTTTGGATTGAAGTTTGAGCCACAGATGTTGCAGTGCAAGACCTTGCCTCGAACAATCATCTCGCGGCCATCTTTACTGCACATTGGCTGGAAGATGTAAACGCCTTTGGTAGTGCGAAGCACTGAGTAGGGAGTTCCGTACTTAACAATCTGCGACTTGCCAGAAGACTGGTAGAAGCGCATTCGCACAATCTTGACCTGATTGAGCTTGAAGTACGTGGTCGAGGCGATTTTGAACCAAGTGGCTGCCTGTGCCGAAACCGGCACGACAATCGCTGCAGCCAAAGCTGCGGCAGACGCTAGAAAACCCCGACGCGTGATGTTGCTCATGGGCAAAAGGTACTCGAGGGGTGGTTCGGCTGCCCAATCGAAAGCGATTGTTTGACACAATCCGAACGTGGATTTCAGCGTGCAGCAGCTCATCGGCATCGCCGTGGCGGGTGTGGTGGCTGGGGTCATCAATGGCACCGTGGGTGGGGGCAGTCTCCTCACGTATGCGGTGCTCACACTGATGGGGACGCCACCCGTGCTCGCGGCTGCGACCAACACAACTGGTCTCTCGACCGGAAACGCTGCCGCACTGATTCCACACCGCGACGGTTCGACCGTCGAGCTTGGCCGCTGGCGCTGGCATGCGCTTTGGACCGCCGCCGGCGCTTTGTGTGGCGGGCTCATGTTGATTCTGCTGCCTGAGAAAGTTTTCGAGTTTCTCGTGCCGATCCTGCTCGTGAGCGCGTCTCTCATGATGCTGCGCAAGCCCCGCGAAATACACCTCGATCCCGCGCCAGCGTCGCGTACCCGCGCACTTCTATGGGCGAGCGGCATCTATAACGGTTATTTCGGACCCGGCCAGGGCGTCATCGCGATTTCAATTCTGATTCGCGATGGCCGGTTGAGCATGGGCCAAGCTGTTGTCATCAAGAATCTCGTCCTCGCATGGAGCAATGTCGTCGTTGCCGTGTTATTCATCGCAACTGGTCACGTCCTGTGGCCGGCTGCGCTCGTTTTGCTCGGTTCGGTCGCTGTCGGCGGCTGGTGGGGTGGCACGGTGGCTCACCGAATCAATCCGCTCGTCCTTCGGTATGGCGTCGCCGGGGTGGGTCTGCTCAGCGCCGTGTGGTTCTTGGTAGGGCGATAGTTAATCTTCATCACTGATTAGGTGAAGACGGTGGCACTCGTGGGGGACAGCCCTCAGAATTGGCTCATCTACGTGAAGAGGTTTGCATGCGACGTTTAGTGACCGGGGTTATGACTTTGGCGCTCGCGTTGTCAGCTGTACCTGCGAACGCGGTGACGACCCCTGCGCCCGCTTCGCCGATGTCGACCTACCTGAGCGAATTCATCTCTGGCCAGCCGGCCGGCGAACTTGTACCGATGATGGTCGCGACGTCCGCCCGCCCGTGGTTCATTCTCAACTCCAACGCGACACCGCGTCAGATCGGGCGCTTGCCGTTTTGGACGGTCAATCTCAGTGCAGACGTTGCCTCCGCGGCTGTGGCGAAGTTCAGCGATGGACGATTGCTCGCCAACCGCCTGAGTCCGCTGCCAAAGCCAATGGCGGTTGAAGACTCGTTCGTGGCATCAGATCCCGCCAAGATCACCGGCGCTGACTTGATCCAGCAGTCAGGTAATAGTGGCGCTGGCGTATCGGTAGCCGTCATCGACACCGGCATTCAGTCCGACCACCCGATCTTCACGGATGGCACGCCGACGGGATCGCGAGTGCTGTCGCAGCAGGCATGCTTCGTGACGTCGCCTGGCACCGCAGAGTTCCCATGCCTCAACGGGCAGGCAAGCGATACGTCGGCGGGCGCGGCCGACATCAGCTCGGATGCTTTCCTCGCTGAGAACGGCTATGAGCATGGCACCCACGTCGCGGGCATCGTGGCGGGCCGCAAGCCGACGACGCCAGCGTGGGTCGTCAGCGGCATCGCGCCTGACGCCAGCATCGTTCCTGTGCGGGTGTTCGGACACGCCGAAGGTGCGTACGACTCCGACATTCTCGCGGGCCTGTCGTGGGTGCAGACCAACGCTGTCGCACTCAACATCGCGGCGGTCAACCTCAGCCTCGGCGGTGCGCCCACCCCTGACAACGTGTGCCTGACACAGAACGCTGCGTATGAGACCGCATTCGCTGGACTGATCGGCGTCGGGGTCGCACCCGTAGTGGCGGCAGGCAATGACAGCAACCAGACGACCATCGCGCCGCCTGCATGTGTTCCGTCAGCCATCTCGGTCGGTTCAACGAACGCCAACGACTCCGTCTCGATCTTCTCGAACGTATCTGCCACGACCGACTTGATGGCACCGGGCAATCTCGTCGGTAGCTCAGTGCCACTCTCCAAGTGGGCACAGATGAGCGGCACGTCGATGGCGACCCCAGTCGTCGCCGGCGCCTTTGCGCTGGCACGGAAAGCAGATCCGCTCAAGTCCGTCGCGACGTGGCTTGCGACATTCAAAGCGACTGGCACACCAGTAAGTGCGACCGTCGTGACCAATCTGCCGCGCATCAGCATCTCGAATGGCTTGAGCGCGTATGCGAGCTTGTCGGCGCCGAGCGCAGTAGCCGCAACGTGGGCCGACTTTATGAACTACACGATCACGTGGTCGACTCCGGTTCTCGGCCCTATCCCGACCGGCTACCGAATCACTGATGGAGCGACCATCACGGACGTCGCTGCGGATGTGCGAAGTTTCAGTGGAAGCTTCACGGCGATCAATCACGTCGTCACCATCGAGTCTCTCAATGGCCTAGATGTCAGCCCGGCCGCGTCAGTGACAGTCGCACCACAAAGTGTTTCCGTTCAGGCGGTGACTCAGTCGACTCCGCAGTCTCCGGTGATTGAGTTTGCGGACTTTTGTTCATCGCCGACGACTCCGGTCTTGAAACTCCGCTACAACTCACCGCAGATCGCGACACGCACTTTGTGGGCGTTGACGGGTGACGGGCGCGCTCAGTCGCTGGCTGAGACCGCATTCTCGCCAGCGACGAGCCCACTCACCGCCGGTTACGCAAAGGAGATTTCGATCTCCAATCCACAGACCTGGCTCACGAGCGGTGGTCGCATCTACTTTGCTAACACTTTTGGAGTCGTCGGTAATTCGATCTCGACGAGCTCTGCCTACAACAACGTCGTCGCGAATCCGCTCGTGCCTGCAGTCGTTCAGAATCTCGCTGCCACTGGTTCGTACGAACGCGCCACCATCACATGGGATGCGGGCGCGACCTCGACGTGGCGAGTGCTCGTGGATGGTGTCTTCCGAACCAACACGGTGACGAACTCGGCGACACTGTCGCTCACGGCCGGACAGCACACTGTTTCCGTCTGCGGAACTGCGATAACGACCAATGGTTCATACACGACCGGCACCTACTACTCGCGGCGTGCCGATGTCGATGTGAGCGTCTCGCCGAAGTTGACCCAATTCCTCACGGTCGATGCGCCAACGGAAATCTCGCTCGCGTCGCCGACCGCGCAGATCACTGCGTCGGCGTCGTCGCTACTGCCTGTCGCATTCGCCAGTGCGACGCCACTGATTTGTAGCGTTTCTTCCACGGGTCTCGTGACCGCACTGGCTGGCGGCGCTTGCAATATCAACGTCGGGCAGTCCGGCAACGCTGACTTTGCGGCGGCTCAGACTGTGATTGTCGCGATCAACGTCGCAAAATCTGATCAGGTTATTTCTGCGACTAACCCTGGACTCGTGACTGTCGATGGTTCCACTCAAATCGTCGCGAGCAGCACGTCTGGATTGAATCTGGTCTTTTCAACGACGACTCCAGAGTTTTGTTCGGTGAGTCCATCTGGTCTCGTCACTGGCGTCGCTATTGGTACCTGCGTCGTTGACGTCGCGCAGCCAGGCAACGGTTCATACAACGCTGGCATCACTCAAACTTTGAACATCGTCATCAAGCTCGGCCAATCCATCAGCGCGACTCAGATTGCGGACTTAGTTCTCGGTGCTGCTGATGGACTCATCAGTGCAAGCGCGACTTCAGGTCTGGAACTGACGTACACCTCGTTGACGCCACGGGTCTGCACTGTGAGCATCTACGGTGACGTCACGGCTCTTGAGCGGGGTGAGTGCCAAATCGAGATGAATCAGTTTGGTGATGAGTCTTATGCCGCTGCAGCCCCGTTGGTCATGACGTTGCGCGTACGTGAGACGCAGACGCTGACTGTTGCGCCGGTCGCCGATGTGCTCATGACATCTCCGCACGCGCAGCTCGCTGCCACGATCTCATCGGGTCTCGCTCTGACGTACACGTCGCTCACGCCATCCGTCTGTTCAGTGACGGCTGCGGGCTATGTGGCGATGAGTGGCGCAGGGGAGTGCCGCGTCACCGTCGCTCAGGCGGGCAATCCTGACTACGTACCCATCTCTTCGACCGTCACCATCAACGTCTCGCGAGCCGCGCAGACAATCACTGCACCTTCATCCCTAGCGCTGGTGGTTGGCGGCACCTCAGTCACCGTCGGCGCCATGTCGAGCTCATCACTCGCGCTCACCTACACATCCATCACCACGGGCATCTGCACCGTGAGTTCGAGCGGACTCGTCTCACCAGTTGCTCTCGGCGATTGCGAAGTCCGCATCGACCAGGCGGGCACGATTGTTTATGCGCCTGCGTCACGCGTGACCATCGTGATTCCAGTGCGCAACGCACAGGTCATTACTGCATCACAGATTCCAGGCATCGTCTTTGGCGCATCTCTGACTGTGTCTGCGAGTGCGTCGAGCGGACTCGCGTTGAACTATGGCTCGAACACGCCGCTGATCTGCAGTATTGATGCGATCGGCAAAGTGACATCGGTCAATGTCGGCACATGTGACCTCGTGATCTCACAGGCTGGCAACGCGACGTGGGCCGCGACACAGAAAATTATGAGCTTCAACATCGTGGCTCCGCGACCAACAGTCGTAACGAAGGTAGCGATCCTGGTCACCGCAGTGACCTCCACAACAGCGAAGGCGAGATACACCTGGCTGAAGCCGCTGAACAGCGCTTACTCCAAGCCGACCGCATACGTCATTAAATGGCGCAGCATTTCTGCGTCTGGTGTTGCGTCCATCTGGAAGTCGGCCACGGTCACCAAGCTGCAGTGGTATTCGCCGACCTATCGTCGCGGTACGACGCTCATCGTGCAGATTGCTGCCAAGGGAACTGCTGGAGTTGGACCAGTCGTCAAGACCACCCGCAAGCTCTAATCGACTTAATTGTTTGTGACGAAGTAGCCGTCGTTGTTCGAAAGAGCTTCAACGGCCGGTGCAAGTTCTGCGTCATTTCCAGCAG
>JBDLPZ010000107.1:0-9956 GCA_039800825.1 Actinomycetota bacterium | reverse complement strand
ACGGCTACGACGAGAGTCATGACGCCGACGACGATGCGCCGACGACGATAGACCTCTGGTGAAAGAGGGCGCTTGCGCAGAAGGTTCTGACGCTGCGGCTCGGAGGAAGACCCGCGCTGAGACATAACGGCTAGGTTAGCTTGATAAGCGGCAACTGTCAGAATCTGTGAGTGAGTTCCCCTCTAGTCGCCGCGGTCAACCGCTGGTACCGCGCCAACGCGCGCCCCCTGCCGTGGCGCTCGGAGACCACCACCGCATGGCATGTGCTGATCAGTGAATTCATGCTTCAACAGACGCCCGTGGCGCGAGTGCTGCCTATGTATGACCGGTGGATAACCATGTTTCCGGTTCCGTCGGCCCTCGCGACCCAGCCAGTGGCTACTGCTGTGCGCGAGTGGGGACGGCTTGGGTATCCGCGCCGCGCTCAGCGCCTGCATGCAGCCAGTGTCGTTCTCGATACGGAATTCGATGATGAGGTCCCTGCCGACTTTGAATTGTTGAGAGGTCTGCCAGGTGTCGGCGAGTACACGGCCGCCGCGGTGATGGCATTCGCTTTCGCAAAGCGCTCAGTCGTCGTCGATACCAATGTGCGGCGAGTGCTCGCCCGTGCGGTGCTGGGTAAGCAGTGGCCAGCTCCAAATCTCAGTCGTGCGGAGATGGCGCTGGCCGAGTCGCTGGTTCCTAAGTCTGATGCAGCTGCTTCAACATGGTCGGCCGGTGTGATGGAGCTCGGAGCCGTCATCTGCACTGTGACCAAACCCAACTGCGACGAGTGCCCTATCGCGAGCCACTGTGCGTGGCGCCAGGCTGGATACATTGAGTCGCCGCGCCCCACTCGCACTCAGGCATGGCATGGCACCGATCGTCAGTGTCGCGGTGCCATCGTGCAGATGCTGCGCGACAGTGATACTCCCGTTGCGAATGCGCAACTTCGAACAGTTTGGGACGACGCAGAGCAATTCAAGAAATGTCTCTTAGCGTTAAGGGCCGAAGGTCTAGTCGTGCGAACCCAAAAGGGTTGGACGCTCTAAGACAATTACAGGTAGCGCTCGAGGATTGTGGCCTCGGACAAACGCGAGAGACCATCACGAATCGAGCGGGCACGGGTCTCGCCGATACCTTCGACCTGCTGAAGCTCTTCCGTCGAAGCGACCAGTAGTGGCTGCAAGGTCTGGAAGTGAGCGACTAGTCGATCGACGATGAGATCTGGGACGCGTGGAATGCGAGCCATCAAGCGGTAGCCGCGTGCAGATACGTTGTTGTCGAGATGGTCCATGCTCGTTGCTAAGCCCAAAGCCTTCGAAACCACGAGCAAATCAAGCAGTTCTTCGCTCGTCAATGCATCGAGCGCCTTGAGGACTCCGTCGTAGTTTGGTTTGCGCTTGCCCTTTTCGGTCCGGATGTAATCGCGGACAAGCAAGGTGCGAGCGGTGTTGACGCCAGAGACGAGCTCTTCCATCTGCAGCGCAATCAAGCGGCCGTCAGTGCCGAGCTCGATCACGTATGAGTCGATTTCTTTGCGAATGCGGCGAAGCATCTCGAGGCGCTGTGCATACACAGCGACATCGCGCACTGTGACCAAGTCTTCAACTTCGAGAGCACTGAGGCTGCTGCTGACTTGGTCGAGACGATGGCGGTAGCGCTCGAGTGTTGCGATACCTTGGTTGGCGCGAGCCAAGATTGCTGAGGCGTCTTCGAGTACATAGCGACGAGAGCCGACGTACAGAGCAATGATGTTCATCGACTTCGAGACGGAGATGACTGGCAATCCGGTTTGTTTCGCAATGCGGTCGGCCGTGCGATGGCGCGTACCGGTCTCTTCAGTCGGAATGCTTGGATCCGGCAGCAGCTGTACGGCAGCGCGAACAATTCGGTTGGTAGTCGTGTCGATGATGACAGCGCCATCCATCTTTGCAAGTTCGCGAAGTCGCGTCGCAGAAAACTCAACGTCAAGAACGAAGCCGCCACCGGATGCTTGCTCGATCGACTTGTCGTATCCCAGAACGACAAGGCCACCAGTGCGTCCGCGCAAAATACGTTCTAGACCATCTCGGAGGGCGGTTCCAGGGGCGACTTCTTGAAGTGTATTGCGGAGCACCAATTCCACATCGGTGGAATCTTTTTTGTCTGACACGTTATCCCGAAACCCTCGTCTGAACTCGGGCGCAATCGTAGTCGCATCGTGACATGACTACGTGTCAGCAGAGTGAACGTGACTAGAAGTCTGGAGCTTCCTCACTCTTTGACTTCGGAGCCATCCGACTCAGTGCGCCGAGTGCCTCGCGGACGGATGAAACTTCGATGACCTGCATCGATTGTGGATGGGTGCCGGAGTCTTTGGGAACGATGGCGTGGGTCACACCGAGTCGTGCAGCTTCGGCCAATCGGCGCTGAGTTGAGGCGACTCGACGCACTTCACCGGCCAGCCCAACTTCGCCGAGGGCGATCATCGTCGGAGGAATAGCAAAATCGCGGGCCGCGCTCGCCACTGCCAGCGCGACGGCGAGATCGACCGCTGGCTCGGTGATGCGCATGCCACCGACAGTGGCAGTGTGCACGTCGCGGCTGCTGAGTGGCAGCCCAGCGCGACGTTCGAGAACCGCGAGGATCATGGCCATGCGGGCGTTGTCGAGACCTGAAGTCGCGCGTCGGGGAGTCGGGACGTTGGTGGCGGCAACGAGAGCCTGCACCTCGGCCAGCAGTGGGCGAGTGCCCTCGACTGTCATGGTGAGGCAGGTGCCCGACACCGCTTCGGCCCGAGAAGAAACGAATAAGCCGCTCGGATCTGCGATGCCCGTCAGACCATCATCATTGAGTTCGAAGCAGCCGACCTCGTCGGCCGCGCCGTAACGGTTCTTCGCAGCACGGACGATGCGCAGTCGAGTGTGGCGGTCGCCTTCAACTTGTAAGACCACGTCGACGAGGTGCTCAAGCACTCGCGGACCCGCAATCGTTCCGTCCTTAGTAACGTGACCGACCAGAATGGTCGCGATCCCGTGCTCCTTAGCGACACGGATCAGCGAGCCAGCGACTTCACGGACCTGAGTCACGCCGCCTGGCTGACCTTCGACCTCGAGTGACGCAAGCGTCTGAACCGAATCGACAACCAACACCTGTGGCCGAACGGATTCGACGTGACTCAAGGCAGCACCTAAGTCTGTCTCGCTTGCGAGATAAAGATGAGGCACCAGCGCACCAATGCGTTCTGCTCGCAAGCGCACCTGAGCCGCAGACTCTTCACCAGTGATGTAGAGGCTCGGCGACGATTCAGCTCCAGCTCGCGCGGCTACCTCGAGCAGCAGTGTCGACTTTCCGACGCCAGGTTCGCCGGCCAACAAGATAACTGCGCCTGGAACGAGGCCTCCGCCAAGAACACGATCGAGTTCTTCGATGCCGGTCGGAAACGCCGCCGCATGCGTGATGTCGACTTCGCCGATTGGTGTGGCTGGTGCAGTCACCTTGCCACTGGCGACAGTGCGAGCCGCAGTAACGCCAATCTCTTCCAAAGTTCCCCACGCCTGGCACTCACCACAGCGCCCAATCCACTTGGTGGTCTGCCATCCGCATTCACCACAGCGAAAGCCGGCCGTTTTGGGCGTTTTTGGGGTTCGGGTAGCCATGCGGCGCAACATACTCGTAGCCGCCGACAGTTCGGGTTTGGTGAACTCTTGTCGCACCTTCGGCGTCTCGGCTTGCCCGCCCTATCAGCCCCTAAGTACCTTGGCGCCATGTTTGCAAAGACGAAGACGTTGGTCCTGTTCGCTGTTTCGATCGTGATCGCGAGTTCGCTGACACCCGCTCAAGCAGCGCAGATGGACGCCCGCCACCAAGCAATCTTGAATTACTGGTCGCCGGCCGCCATGGCATCGGCTGAGCCACTCGATTACCGGTTCGACGTCGGCGCCAAGGTCGCCCATCGCGTCACCGGTCCGCAGACGCTGTCGGCAAGCACCGCTGCTACGACTGCCACGACCGCGGCAACGATCACCCCGAACGCTTACACCAACACGTCGACCGGTTCCTCATGGGTCGATGGCGGCCTCGCACTCGCCGCGACTGGCAAGGTGTTCTTCAGCATCGGCGCATCTCGCTACGTCTGCTCTGGTTCGGTGGTGACTGAGGCCGACACCGGTCGTTCCATCGTTCTCACCGCAGGTCATTGCGTCTTCGACCAAGCAACGCGAGCATTCGTCACGAACTTCATGTTCTACCCTGAATATGACACCAATCCGACGTCTACTTGCGCGAACACCAAGTGGGGTTGCTGGACCGCGATTGCACTCGTGGCACACAACGGTTGGACCAGCCAGACCACGCTTAATAGTTCTTCGCTTCAGTACGACTGGGGCTTCGCGGTTGTGACCAATGGTGGTCTCTCTGGCACTGCGCAGTTGGACTCAACTGTCGGCTCGTTCCCACTCGACGTCACCGGTTTTACTAACGGCGCACAGGGTTTCAGCTTCGGCTACCCAGCAGCTGCTCCGTACGCTGGCGCTGACCTGACGTACTGCTCGCAGGCGCTTGGCCAGGACTCGAACATGGGCAATGTCACCTGGGCAATGGGCAGCTGCACGATGACTGGCGGCTCATCAGGTGGACCTTGGATGAGCAACTTCGCGACAGATCGCGGCGGTCTCTCGTCGGTCAACTCATACGGCTACACCGGTTTGATCGGTATGTACGGTCCTAAGTTCAATGCCAACACCACTGCGACATTTGATGCAGCGCTGACTGCAAACGCAAACTTCATCGTCGGCGGCGTCAACATCGCGCCGCCTGTAGCGGCTGTCAGCATCACGGGCACCGCCGCCATCGGCCAGGTGCTCACCGCTGATACGTCCGCGACGACCGGCACTGGTGTGACTCTCAGCTACCGCTGGCAGCGCGCCTCGACGATTAATGGCACGTACTCCAACATCACTGGTGCACGGTCTGCCACATACACAGTGACCTCGACAGATGCTTCGCGCTTCTTGCGCGTCAGCGTTACGGCGACTAACTCAGCTGGCACCTCGACTGCGAACAGCGCAGCTGTCGGCCCAGTCGGCGCCGTCGCACCAGTTGCCGCCGTGACCATCACTGGCACCGCATCGGTCGGAAGCCGCTTGACCGCATCGACTACCGGCACGACTGGCTCGACGCCGATCACTTACACCTATCAGTGGGCTAGCGCGGCTTCTGCGGTCGATACCTTCACAAACATCCCCGGCGCTACTGCTTCGACATACACACCAGTCGCAGGCGATGTTGGTCTTGTGATTCGTGTCAGCGTTGTAGCGACCAACTCGGCCGGCTCAAGCAGCGCGACCTCAGCTGCAACCTCGGCTGTTGTCGTGCCACCGCTCACGGCAGCAGTCTCCATCTCCGGCACGGCTCGTCGAGGCAACACCTTGACGGCAGTCACCAGTGCAACCACTGGCGCCACTCCGATCACGTTCACCTACCAGTGGTCGCGTTCTACCGCGGCCAACGGCACGTACGCACCAATCACTGGCGCGACAGGTGCGACGTACCTCGTCGCTACGGGTGACCGGAACTACTACATCAAGGTCACAGTTGTTGCGACCAACAGTTCAGGAAGCAGCACTGCCACAAGCGCGGCTACTGCGCGAGTTCGATAAGGCTTAAAGTTGCTGAGTGTTCAACTCAGCGCAGCTTTTCGAATTCACCTCAAGCATCGTTCTTGATGTAGAAATTGCGTCGATCGCTACGGTCGACGCAATTTCTATTTCAGTCGACACTGGCGCATCAGATTCTCAAGCACTTTCGATCGCTCGAGCTGAAGCGTGGCGACAGTTGCGGGCCCGCAACGTGTTCCCGCATGACGTACCGCTGTTCGCTGTCGAGGGCGATCCAGTTGCCGCGCTCACGCCCATCGAGCGCACGGTCCTAGCGCTTTCTCTGCGCCTCAAAGTCGACGAGGCCGAGATTGCCACCATCGTTGGACTGAAGCACAAAGAGACCGCGGCATTGCTCAAAGAGTCGCGCCGCCAGTTGGCCCGCGCAGCTATCGCGATGACAATGCTGACAAACGAAACGCGTTGCCCAATCACGACGCAGTCCCAGCAGACTTTTGGCGCAGACATCAAACGGTCCCAAGCGCTGTTTTTGGTTACTCATGCTGCCGAGTGTCAGATTTGTGTGCCGGTGCTGCGCACGGTCGACCGCCAGATCATCACCGACTACATCAACGCTGCTGTGATTGGTATTCCGGCGAGCATTGATAACGCCGTTGCTGCTCTGAGCGACGCCGACCGCGAAAAGCTTGTGCATCGTGCACGGCTCAAAGCAGGGTGGGCGCAGCCAGATGAGAATTTGAGTCAGGACCCAAAGCGAATGCTGAAGCGCGCGGTTCTCTTTGGTGCGGTTTCGGCGCTGTGTGTGCTGCTCGGATTAATCCTCGCTGCCCGTTAACGTATTAAGGGCGAGGTAGCGCGTCAGCTGGATGGCTTGCGAGTCCCTCGAGAATCGCGCGAACCTCTTTCGGATCGCCACCCTTGGCTGCAATGCGTCGAGCTGCCGTGATTGCCGCAAGTCTCGCTTCGCAATGCGTCACGAGAATGTCGTAGCCAGGCTGGCCCATGAGCTCAATCAACGTATCGCGCTCGGTGATGTACACCGGCTTCGGCGCGTTGTGCGCTTCAGTATTAGAGGTGCAGTACCAGTGAAGGTCATGGCCGCCTGAGCCCCAACCTGCGCGGGTGTATTCCTCGATCGTGATGATGTAGCGCTTGGTGCCGTCGGGCAGTTCGCGCCATTCGTAGTCTCGTCGGATTGGTAGCTGCCAGCAGACGTCAGGCTTGGTCTTGGTGATGCTCTTGCCGGTCTTGGTCGAGTAGTTGTGCAGCGCACAACCGCCGCCACCAGCGAAATCAGGCTTGTTCAAAAAGATGCAACCGCCGTCTAGGACCCGAGTCTTGCGTTCGCCGTCTTCGTCCTTTTCGACCCACTTCTTCTTGCCGATCTCGATGTTCTGCCAGAGATCAGGAGTTAGTTTGTTGACGTACTTGGTGACGCGCTCTTCGTCGTCCTTGTCGCTGAAGTGAGCGCCGAGTGAACAGCAGCCGTTTTCGGCGCGACCGGCGGTAATGCCTTGGCAGCCACGACCGTAGACGCAGTTCCAACTCGAGGTGAGCCAGGTGAGGTCGCAGCGGAACAGATTCTCGAGATCTTCGGGATCATCGAACTCCACCCACGCGCGGGCGAACGTCAACTTCAACTCGGTCATTGGCGAACCTTAGAGGCACACGGTTAATTCCTGAGAGCCTTCTGGTTAATAGTTGGCAGGGGCGCTCTGGGATATCTGGAGTCGGCTCTCAAGGCTAGGCTTGCCAGACAATTAAGCATCACTGATAAAACCAAGGGGTTTGGCATGCTGCGACAAGTTCTGCTCTCGATGTCTCGCAACGAGCAGGTCCGCGACATCATCGTTGCGGCGCCGTTTACGAGCGACGTCGTCAAGCGCTTTGTGTCAGGAGAGCAGACGGCCGATGCAGTACAGACAACTCGTGAACTGACCGGCGCTGGCCTCACTGTCACCATCGACCGACTGGGCGAAGATGTCTATGACGCTGAGCAGGCCAACGAGACGGTTGTAGCGTACGAGCAGCTGCTGTCTTCGCTCGGTGAGCTCGGTCTCGGTGGTGCTGCTGAAGTTTCGCTCAAGCTCAGCGCCTGCGGTCAAGCACTCGGTGCAGACGGCCAACAGATTTCGCTCGACAATGCTCGCCGCATCGCGCAGGCAGCCGCCAACATCGGCACGACGATCACCATCGATATGGAAGATCACACGACGACGGATGCGACTCTTGAGACGATTCGCGAGCTGCGCAAAGACTTCCCATTTGTTGGCGCGGTATTGCAGGCGTACCTGCACCGCACTGAAGCTGACTGCCGCGACCTCGCTACCGCCGGCTCACGTGTCCGCCTCTGCAAGGGCGCGTACAAAGAACCCGAGTCGGTTGCTTTCCAGTCGAAGATTGATGTGGATACCTCCTATGTCCGCTGCATGCGCATCTTGTTGGCCGGCGAGGGTTACCCAATGTTCGCGACTCATGATCCGCGCATCATTGCTATCGGTCGCTCGCTGACCGACGGCAGCACCCGCGCGAAGGACTCGTTCGAATTCCAGATGCTTTACGGCATCCGCCCAGACGAGCAGCTCAAGCTCGCGGCCGACGGCTACACGACCCGCGTGTACGTGCCGTATGGCGAGGACTGGTACGGCTACTTCATGCGCCGTCTAGCCGAACGCCCCGCCAACTTGGCATTCTTCGCCCGTTCGCTTGTGAGTAGGGACTGATATGACAACGACAGCAATCTTTGGCGCCGGTGTAATGGGTGAGGCGCTGCTCTCAGGCCTGATCCGGAGCAAGACGGTCGACTCCACCTTCGTCGTGGCCGAGCGTCGCCCTGAGCGCGCTGCTGAGCTCACTTCGAAGTACGGCGTCTCGGTGGTCGACAACATTGAGGCCGCTAAAGCTGCCGATACGGTCGTCCTCGTGGTCAAGCCACAGGACATGGACGGCCTTTTGTCCGAAATTTCGCCGTACATCAGCGCTCACACTCTCGTGATCTCACTGGCTGCGGGTATCACCACTGGCTTCCTTGAGGATCGACTCGCACAGGGCACTGCCGTCGTGCGCGTGATGCCAAACACCCCAGCGCTGGTCGATGAAGGTATGAGCGCTTTGAGCGCCGGCGCACACTGCACTGATGCAGGCCTTGCGACGGCTAACACGTTGCTCGGTGCGGTCGGCAAGACCGTCACGGTGCCCGAGAAATATCAAGACGCAGTTACCGCGATTTCTGGCTCTGGTCCTGCCTACATTTTCTACGTCGTTGAGGCGATGATTGAAGCTGGCGTTGTCCTTGGTTTGCCACGCGCAACCGCACACGATTTGGTTGTGCAGACCGTGGTCGGTGCTGCGACGATGTTGCGCGAAACTGGCGAACATCCGACAGTGCTTCGCGAAAACGTGACGTCACCAGCTGGCACTACTGCCGCTGCGCTTCGCGAACTTGATGATCACAAAGTTCGCGCCGCATTCGTCACCGCAATGGAAGCAGCCCGCGACCGTTCGAAGCAGCTCGCAAGCGGCTAAAGAATGGAACCGAAGAGTGTGGTTGTAGTCGATCCTCGACTACAGGCGTACGACTTTGGCCCTAAACATCCGCTCGCTCCGATTCGAGTCTTGCTGACCTACGAACAGCTTGAGAAGCACGACTTGCTCTCTGCGCCGCATGTCGAAGTACGCGAACTCGCGGCAGACTTCGACGAGCAGCTCATCGGTGACGTACATCGCGCAGACTTCATCGATGCCGTCAAAGCTGCGAGCAGCGCCGAAGGTCACGCTTCGCCCGGCTTTGGTCTCGCCTCGCTCGATGTCCCAATCTTCGAAGGCATGCACGCCGCATCTGCTCAAGTTTGTGCTGCCACCTTCGCGGCAGCCGAAGCGGTAGCCAGCGGCGAGGCTCTCCACGCCGTCAACATTGCCGGCGGTCTGCATCACTCGATGCCTGCCCGTGCCTCTGGTTTTTGTGTGTACAACGACATCGCAACAAGCATTTCGTGGCTACTTTCACAGGGTTTTGAGCGCATTGCGTATATCGATGTGGATGCTCATCACGGCGATGGCGTCGAAGCGATGTTCTGGAACGACCCCCGCGTGATGACGATTTCAATTCACGAATCGGGCAAGACACTCTTTCCAGGGACTGGCCACGTCTCGGACATCGGTGGACCGAACGCCAAAGGTTTTGCAGTCAACATTCCAGTGCCGGCGCACACTCTCGATGCTGCATGGTTGCGCGCATTCGAAGCTGTCGTGCCACGGTTGCTTGAAGATTTCAAACCACAAGTCATTTTCAGTCAGCATGGTTGTGATTCACATCGCGACGATCCGCTGACGCATCTCGAGTTGACTGTCGATGGTCAACGTGCGGCGTATCGATTG
>JBDLPZ010000106.1:0-10652 GCA_039800825.1 Actinomycetota bacterium | reverse complement strand
AGCCGAGGGCGTCAACTGGGCACTCGAAAATCCAGAAGCTACTCGCGAAGAACTTCTCGAAGCAATGATGGCGCGCATCAAGGGACCTGACTTCCCGACCGGCGCACTCATCGTCGGCCGCCGCGGTATCGAAGATGCACAACGCACCGGTCGTGGCTCAGTCACGATGCGCGCAGTCGTCGAAGTTGAAGAAGACAACCGTGGGCGCACGCAGCTCGTAGTCACTGAACTTCCCTACCAGGTCAACCCAGACACCCTTTCCGAGCGCATCGCCGATCTCGTCAACAGCGGCAAGATCACTGGTATTTCAGAACTTCGCGACGAATCTTCCGGCCGCACCGGTATGCGCCTTTGCATCGTTCTTAAGCGCGACGCGGTCGCAAAGGTCATCCTCAACAACCTCTACCGCCACACGCAGTTGCAGGACACCTTCGGTTGCAACATGGTCGCACTCGTCGATGGCGTGCCACGCACGCTGACTCTCGACCAGTTCGTCACCAACTGGATTGCACATCAGATTGAAGTTATCCAGCGCCGCACCAAGTTCCGTAAGCGCAAGGCCGAAGAGCGCGCCCACATCTTGCAGGGTCTTCTGAAGGCAATCGATCGCATCGACGAAGTCATCGCACTCATCCGTCGCAGCCCGAATGCCCAGGACGCACAAGCCGGTCTGATGCAGCTTCTTGAAATCGACGAACTGCAGTCACGCGCAATTCTCGACATGCAGCTTCGCAAGCTCGCCGCGATGGAACGCCAGGAACTGCAGAACGAATACGACCAGCTCATGGCGATGATTGCTGAGTACGACGCGATTCTTGCAAGCCCAGAGCGTCAGCGCAGCATCGTCAAGGAAGAACTCGACACCATCGTTGCTAAGCATGGCGATGAGCGTCGATCGCAGTTCGTTGCCGACGAAGGCGACATGAACGAAGAGGACCTCATCGCCGAGCGCGATGTCGTCGTCACGATCACTGCCGGTGGTTACGTCAAGCGCACCGACTCGGCCCTCTACCGTCAGCAGAAGCGTGGCGGCCGCGGCGTCAAGGGTGCAGCCCTTAAGACCGACGACGTTGTCTCTCACTTCTTCGTCACCACGACTCACAACTGGATCTTGTTCTTCACGAACAAGGGTCGCGTCTACCGCGCGAAGGCGTACCAGCTACCAGAAGCTGGTCGCGATGCCCGCGGTGCACACGTCGCAAACGTTCTCGCCTTCAGTGGCGAAGAACATGTAACGCAGGTCTTGTGCCTACGCGATTACGACACAGCTGCGAACTTGGTTCTCGCTACCAAGCAGGGCATGGTCAAGAAGACAGCGTTGGCTGATTACAACTCGAACCGCCAAGGCGGTCTCATCGCAATCAACCTTCGCGAAGATGACGAACTCATCAGCGCACAGCTCGTCGGCAACGAAGATGATCTGTTGCTCGTTAGCCGCAAGGGTTACAGCGTTCGCTTCACCGCAGACGATTCGACCTTGCGTCCAATGGGTCGCGCGACAGCCGGTGTTATCGGTATGCGATTCAAGAGCAGCGATGACCACTTGCTCTCGATGGACGTCGTTCGCGAAGGCGCATTCGTTGTCACGGTCACCGACGGCGGCTTCGCCAAGCGCACTCGCGTCGAAGAGTGGAATAGCAAGGGCCGCGGCACCCAGGGTGTTCGCGCAATGAAGCTCGTCGAAGAACGCGGCGGACTCGTCGGCGCAATGATTGCTGACGAAACGGATCAGATCTTCGCTGTCGCTTCTAACGGCGTTGTGATTCGCACGTCGGTCAGCGATGTTCGTGCCACCGGCCGCGACACCATGGGCGTCAGCCTCATGAATCTCGCAGATGGCGACACGCTTGTGGGCATTGCTCGTGCCACCGAAAAGGACGAAGATGAGGACGAAGTAGTCGAAGGCGCCGAAGGCGCTGAAGCTGCGACGACCGACTCAACCGAAGCAGTAACTGAAGACGCAGCCACACCCGCCGCAGAAGATGCAGCAGCGGAAGAACCAACCGAGGACTAAACGATGCAGAATCGAGAAATCCGAGCAGACCTTCGGGTGATCCGGCTTGAGCCGTGGTCACTCATGCGCTCGGGTTTCTTGATTTCGCTCTCGATCGCAGTGACCCTGTTCACTGCCTCGATCCTCGTCTACCTGATTCTCGCGGGCATGGGCGTCTTCTCTTCGATTGACGCCCTGCTCGGAGATATCTTCGGCAGCCCCGGCACGTTCACGGACACCTTCACTCTGCCCGTCGTGATCCTGGGCTCCCTCGTGCTCTCTGCCTTTGAGGTCGTCACGACGACCGCATTTATCGTCCTCACCGGCTTCGTCTACAACCTCGTCGTCCCCTTCACTGGCGGCCTTGAGGTGACCCTCGCCGAGGACGTTTTGGGCGACCGCGACCCCGATCAGGTGCCGATTCGTGAGGAAATGCCTCGTGAACGCCGCCGCTCCGGGGTCAAAGTGACATGGCCAAAGCGCTTGAGGTAGCCTTCGCCACCGCTCACCACGGTGAGTAGCAACAAGGGCCTATAGCTCAGGCGGTTAGAGCGCTTCCCTGATAAGGAAGAGGTCGGAGGTTCAAGTCCTCCTAGGCCCACGCAAGATCTCAAGGAGGTCGCGGAATGAAGAAGTTTCTTTCATTAGCAGTCCTGAGTGCCCTGGTTGTGGCGGTCTACAAGACCATCACCGGCCAGAAGCACGAGGAGACGCTCTGGCGCGAGGCAACAAAAGATCTTGACCTAAGGTAGAGTTCCGCCTCGCCTAAGGGGACTTAGCTCAATTGGTAGAGCACCTGCTTTGCAAGCAGGGGGTTAGGGGTTCGATTCCCCTAGTCTCCACAACAAAAAGACCCGCGAGAAATCGCGGGTCTTTTGCTTTCCCAGAACCGACTGCTTCGTCATTTGAGTGCCGTGGAACGGAATCTCACGACAACGCCCTCCCGAAAACGCTCGCACTACAGTTATGGAATGCGCAAACTCATCTCATCTGGTTCAGAACTCGAAAAGCAGTACGGCTACTCGCGAGCTGTGGTTCAAGACAACTTCTGCTTTGTCGCCGGCACCACCGGCCCAAATCCAGACGGATCAGGTTTCTCCGACGACGTCGTGACTCAGGTAAAGAATGCTTTCGCCATCGTTGAGAAGGCGATCGCAACAGAAGGCTTCGCACTCACCGATTGTGTTCGCGCGGTTTACTACATCACTGCGCCGGAGTATTGGTCGGCAATTCAGCCGGTGCTCGCTGAGAAGTTTGGCGAAATCCGACCAGCTGCAACCTGCGTAATTGCAGGACTCGTCAATCCAGCGATGAAGTTCGAAGTCGAACTGACGCTGATGCGCTGAGGCGTTGTCGCTAGCGTTACGTCAGACGTCCGTTTACGACGACGCCCTGCGGAGAGTTAGAGCCGGCGACGCAACAGTTGCGCGAGACCTAAACACGTACCAGTAATTGCGAGACCAATACCTGCAGCGATCGACGTCGAAACTGGTCCAACGCCATCGGTCTCAGAAACCAAGGCGGGGAACAGTTTGAAGTACGAAACGCGAACCGTTTCACCAATCGGCGTATACGGCGGCGCATCGTCGATGCGACCAATCTCGTAACGACCTAAGCCACTACCTGGATCGAATTCAACAACCGTGTTGAGGCTCATTGGGTCCGAGCCTTCATGCGCGACCACCCGCGCATCGATGGTCGCACCCAATGGCCCGAAGGCAAGCGCTAGTGCGACTGGAATGATCGACAAGAAGCCAGCAACTTTGCCCGCAAGCATGAGTCCATCGGCGATAGCAGAATTTTTCGCAGGCTCAGCGCCATTAGGACTGCGCGTGTAGGTGAAGACCAAGTCAGAGACTTCCTGTTGAGCCGCGAACATTCGTTCGCGCAACGCTTCAGCTTTGGCCTCTTCTTCCGGTCCCATGCTCCATTCGGTGTCGCCCGAATCGTCATCGATTTCCTCTGACGTAAACAGTGCGTTGTACTCATCATCCAATGCGAGCAGTGCATCCATCTTCGCTTGAAGTTCTGGACGCGGGCTTGGGTCATAACTCAACTCGACGAGCTTGCCTTCTCGCTGCTGCTGCGCCCATGTGTTGATGGTGTCAGTGATCATCACCAATCCAAATAACTGAATATCTGGCTCGGCAGAGACATTGCGAGTCAAAGCATGGAGCTTGATGATTTCGCCGTTGCGCAACCGCACGACGGTGCGGAAGTTGTGCTTCGAGATCGAGACGACATAAGCCTGCTCAATCTCAGCCCACGACAAGTCATGGCGCTTAATCCAGTTTTGAATAATCAAACCCTGTGCAACGGCAATAAGCGTCAGTCGTTTGCTTAACCAGAACAACAACGCAATCACGGCCAGTGCGGTTACTGGCACAACTGGCGAGCCACCGCGCCAATACGAAAAGCCAGCCAGGCCGACCAAGAAAATGACTTGGCCGCGCCCAAAGATAGGTGGCAACGACGACGTAAAGTCGACGTTTGTCACCGGCTCTGCGGACTTATCAATTTCTTCGTGGCTACTCATAACCCCTCACTTCTGCGCCGAGACTAACCAACCGACCGCTTTGTCATTTGGATGCCGCCAAACGGAGTTTCACGACAAAGCCCTGCCGTCAGAACAAACTTGATAGCCTGAACGCATGCGACTGCGCGAAATCACTGAAGCCGATTACGCAACCCTCTTCGAGATCCAGAACAACGAAGCTGCCCACCACCAGGCAGCCTTCTCAACACTGAAAGATCGCGAAGCCTCAGACGCACACCTCAACCGCATTCTCGCCCTCGATTCCGTGATCCTCCTCGGCGTCGAAGTCGACGGCCAACTCGTCGGCAACATCGGCAAGTGGATGATGGGTGATGACGCCGAGCTCATGTACTGGATCGGACGCGAGCACGAAGGCAACGGCTACGCGACCCAGGCACTCGCACTATTCCTCGACTACTACACGCCTCGTCCGCTCTGCGCACACGTCGTCGCGGACAACACGGCCTCCATTCGCATTCTCGAGAAGCATGGCTTCATCAAGTTCGAGGAGATGAACAGCTACGCCGACGCACGCGGCGAAGAGGTCACCGAATACGGCTATCGCCTCGACTAACCGCCACCACAAAGCCCCAACCCTGACAAGACCTTGATATTTCTCGCGCTTCATCCGCGCATGGCGCACCTACCTTCGTCTCATGACAAACCAGACGAATCCTGAAACCTGCGTCAGCCAACAGTGGGAGCGCGAACCCGGCACAGAGTTGAGGCCCAACATGACCCGCCGCCGCATGCTCCAGGCCGCCGCAGTCGGACTCGCAGCGATCGGTCTCAGCATCCCAGCCGATGCCGCGATGGCCGCGAGCACGCAGGTCAAGGCTGGCAAAGCGTCGACCGTCCCACTGAAGAGTGGCCGCTCATTTACTCTAAAAGGTCAATACATCATCGTCACGCAGCCGAAGAAGGGTGTGTACAAAGCGTTCTCCGGAATCTGCACTCACCAGCCGCAATACATCACTGGCATCAGCGGAACCAATCTCGTCTGTCGCGCTCACGGCGCCTACTTCGACACGACGACGGGTAATCCAACGGGCGGCCCAGGACGCCGCGCGTTGACGCATTACAAAGTCACCAACAAGAGCGGAATGCTGTACATCACTCTGTAGCGCGCAGTCGCATTAGGACTTAAGGTTTCAGCATGACTCAACACAATTGCGATCAATGGCCAAAGCAGCCAGCCGAGGAACTGAAGCCAAGCGTTTCTCGTCGCGCATTCCTCACAGCAGCAGCCACCAGCTTCGCCGTCCTCGGAATGCCATCGATCGCAAATGCCGCTCTAGCAGCGAGCACGCAAGTCAAGGCATGTAAGACCAGCGCCGTTCCAGTCCGCGGTATGAAGGCCTACAAACTCAAAGGCAAGAGCCTCATCATCACCCAGCCCAAGAAGGGCACTTTCCGCGTCTTCTCTTCCGCATGCACGCACGAAGGCGCTCGCGTCACTGGTCTTTCTGGCACGAATCTCGTGTGCCCAGAGCATGGGGCGCGCTACGACACCACAACTGGCGCAGTCACCGGTGGCCCAGCACCTAAAGCGCTGAAGAAGTACAAGGTCGTCGTCAAAAACGGCTATCTCTTCATCACCGTCTGACGATTCTCGGCTCACTCTCTAGGCTGGCCACATGAACGAGCCACGCTTTGAAGTCCTGCCTGAAATGGAACTGGTCGGACTCGCCGTCTCTACGTACCCGATGAATCATCCCAAAGCTGATCCGACTCTCATCCCCGAGCTGTGGGACTTCCTCTTCCAACTCATCAACGCCACTGGCACCGAGGTCAAAGGCCAGATGTACGGCGCCCAAATCATGGACGGCGATTCTTTGAGCTATCTAGCGAGCTTCGAATCCGAGGCAGATCTGCCGGGCTCAGAACGCTGGTTGCTTCCCGAATCGACCTACGCAATCTTCGAGCACAAAGGTCGCGTCGAAACTCTCGGCAATCTCTTCGATGACATCTTCAACACCTGGCTCCCGTCGAGCAAGAAGCAATTGCGACCCTCGCCTGCACTCGAAATTTATGACGAGCGATTTATCCCCGACAGCGACGACAGCATCATGATGGTCGCAATCCCGCTCGAGGACTAACAGTGCTGCTGTACGACGGCGAGTCAGAATTCCAGGACTACACCCGCGCCTCACTTACTGACCTCGGCGATCTGATTCTCAAGCACAGCAGCAACCGTCCACTCGTCATCCTCGTCGATGGCCGTAGCGCCGGCGGCAAGACGACAGTCGCCCGAAAACTTGCTGCGACTCTCAACGCAGCTTTGCTCTCGACTGATGACTTTGCGTGGTGGCACAGCTTTTTCGACTGGCCCGAGATGTTGATCAATGAAGGTCTTGAACCTCTTAAAGCGGGCCAGCCGCTCGACTTCACGCCACCGGCGTGGACCGAGCATGGTCGCGACGGCAGCATCACTGCAGCACCAGCCGATGTGATCGTGATTGAAGGCGTTGGCGCGGGTCAGCAAGACATGCGTGCCGCCGCCGATGTCGTCGTCTGGGTACAGGCCGATGCAGAGCTCGCTCGTGAACGCGGATTAGCGCGCGATCTCCTCGAGCGTCCCGACCCGGAAGAGAACCTGCGCTTTTGGAATGAATGGATGACGGCGGAGAACGCCTTTCAGGCGATCCAGCAAACTTGGGCTGTTGCCGACTTCGTCATCCTCGGCACACCGGATTACACAATTCTTGGTGAAAACGAGGTTCTCATCACCATCCCATCAAGGTAAGTTGAAGGCATGCGAGCACACGTCATCATCTATTGCCTCGAACCTCAACCGATGGCGCACTTCTACCGCGCGGTGATGGAACTGCAGGACGCCCATCACCCTAACCGCGTCTACTCCGATGTCTGGCAGCTTGAGTTCGTCAAAATTCCAGACCATCTAGCCGTAGACATTTCCATCTCGACTCCACCAGAGCCACGCGAGGACACGCCACTCAAGCTGTCATTCGAAGTTGACGACATTGCAATCGCCCGTGAACTTGCAGACTTACACGGCGGTCTCATTAGTGCCCCGGCACATGAATGGCATTACGAAGGCTATGCGTTTTGCAACGGATTCGATCCTGAAGGCAATGTCTTCCAGGTTTTCTCAAAGCTTCCTGAAGCGAACTAAGGCTTTAAAGGTCTGGGTGAAGTTTTCGCAGTGACGCCGGCGCTTTGATTCGCCAGCCATCTTCAAATAACTCGCGCGCATCAGCCACTTTCAGCTTTGTTCGCAAAGCCAAAACTGCTGGATAGTTGTTGAAATGTTCAATCGTGAAAAACGTTTCCGGTTGCGCGGCGATCAACGCCTGTTTAATTCCCTCATCTGCGACGTGAATGGCGATGATGTCCCCGACCGGTGCAGCATCTTCGAGCAGTGCGGCCTCTTTCGGCCGCAGCGGTCGCTCCCATGCAATGCCTTTCCCAAGCACCGCCCAACTGCGTCGACCGTCATTCAGGCATTCGACTTCGGGCAGCGCTGACGCAATCGCGTCAATCTGCGCCCAACTCACCATCGAGACTCCATAAGCAGACGATACGTGCTTTACGCTCCTGCACATGGCTGAATCTTCATGCCCCGTGACTCGTGGAGAAGTAGATCTCGAGTGGTACGCCGAGCGCGATGGTGCGTGGCGTGAACTCAAACTCGCAGCACCAGCCCGCCGAGCATTGATCAATGCCGACATCTTCAGCGCCAGCGACTTAAAAAGCCGCACCGAATCCGACATCGCACAACTTCACGGCATCGGAAAGAACGCACTCGTCATTCTTCGTCCCTTTCTTGCCGATTAGCGTGCAGTTCCCTAACAAACGTTCCCCTAGAGTCACACCATGAGCCATTCCAACAACCGCACATTGTTGAGTGAGTTCATCGCATCTTTCTTGCTCTTGTTCACTGTCGTTGGCGTCGGTATGCGCATTGCGACCCTTTTCACCGATCCAGCGCTCCAACTGATGTCAGCTGTTATCAGCATCATGTTTATCGGTTCGATTATTTGGCAAGTTGCTAACCGCATCGCGCCGACACACATGAATCCACTCATCACCATCGGACTCATGGCGCGACGCAAGATTGAGGTCGCATTCGGTACCGAGCATCTTGCTGCGCAAGTGTCGGGTGCATTGATTGGTGTCGTGATCGGCAATACAGTCTTTGGACTGGAGGCGTTTAGCCCCGCCGATCAAGGCGCAACTTCTGCGAACAGATACGTCGGCGAATTCGTCGTTAGTCTCGGTGTCGTGGCCATCACCTTGTTGCTACACGAAAACAGTCGCCTGTACATGCTCGGTGCAGCAATTCCGCTGTGGCTAGTTTTCGGCTCTGCTCTCACCGCATCACCATCCTTTGGCAATCCTGCGATTTCGGTCGCCAACTCAATTTCACACACCATCACGAGTGACCCGACCTCAGCTCTGCCGGGACTGCTGTCATCACAGCTTCTCGGCGGCCTCGCCGCCTACGGGCTGGTGTGGCTCTTGCGTTACCGCCACGAGGACTAACCCAGCGTGGACGCCGTCGCAGCATTTATCTCCACTGTCGCTCCGTTTGTGATTCTGATTGTCATCACTATCGTGGCGACGGTCTCGATGATGCGCAGCAATCGCAAGCATGGCGCACCCTCTGCCGGAGTCTCTGGTGCATTCGGTGTGATGGATGAACTTTTCAATCCTGCAGCAGAGCGCGCCCGCAACGAGCGCGAAGCTCAAAACGAGCGTGTTGTACCGCTGCCAAGTGCAGGTTCACCAGATGACAAAGATGGTGAGATCATCATCTATCTCAAGCGGCCGAGACGCTAGCCCACTTCTGTCGCAACATCACGACTGCCACCAACAGACCACAGACTGCGGAGATCATGAGCGGAACTTGGCCGATGCCGTCTCCAACATTCCACAGCGCGCCCGCCCACAGGCCGGCTGCGAGAATGCCGAAGCCGCTGAGTCCCTGAAGTCGAGCCTGAACGCGAAGCTGCTGACCCGTAGGCGCGAGCTTGGAAGCCCAGGCCTTGCCGACTGTGTCGTTGGCGGCCGAAAACGCACCGTAGACAACAACCAAAATCACCGCGACCGCGAAGTCACTCGTGAGCGCCAGTCCACCGTAAGTCACTGCGAAGCAAACGAGTCCGAGCGAATAGATCTGATGCGGGGCGAATCGATCAGTCAACGCACCGAAAGGGAAACTCAATAGTGCGTACGAGATATTGAAAACGAGGTAGGCAGCGATTACTTCGTTGAGCCCAAAACCTGACTGACTCAAATGCAACAAGATCAGCGCATCCGGGAAGTTGACCAACGCAAAGACACTCAACAAAGTGATGAGCCGCGTGATCTCGCGCGGTAATGGCGCAGAGTCTTTTACTTCGGTGGCAGCACTCTCAGCTGCTGATTGGCCGTTCTTCTTTCGCGCGGGTTCGTCATCACGGATAAATAAAACCGCCAACGTTGAGGCCACCGCAGGAATGATGGCGATCCACAGAATCGTGCGAATCTCAGTGTCGAAAAGTGACAAGAGCGCCAGCACAAAAGCTGGACCGATGACCGCGCCGGCGGTGTCAGCCGTGCGGTGAAAGCCAATGACTTTGCCGCGATCTCCACGATCGACATTGTTGACCAAGATTGCATCGCGTGGTGCCGAGCGAATTCCTTTGCCGAGCCGATCTGTCATGCGACCAAGCAAGACAATCGGCCACGCACCAGCAAGTGCGATGATGAACTTTCCGAGCGCCGCACCGGCGTAACCGAGCAACACCATTCGTTTGCGCGGGATCCAGTTGTTCAGCCAGCCACTCAAGAGTTTGGTGGTGGCCATCATGCCTTCGGCCGCACCTTCGATTGCTCCGACGATCGCCGCGGGTGCGCCAAGCACGGTGTTGAGAAATACCGGCATGACGGGGTAGAGCATTTCGCTCGCGGCGTCCTGAAGCAGAGATACCCACGAGATGGTGAGGAGATTGCGCGACACCCAGTCAGGGCGGTTCTTACGCGATGCGAGTGCCATGTGTTCACCTTAAGCCCGTGCGGTGTCGTAGAGGTATCAAACACTTGATGAACTCGCGGTGCGTAGGATGCCGCGATGACTGAACAGCTGTCGTGGAAAGAAATCATCCTCAAGGGTCACCG
>JBDLPZ010000105.1:0-2539 GCA_039800825.1 Actinomycetota bacterium | reverse complement strand
TGAGGCAATCCGTTCAATCCGATCGATGTTTGCGCCGGCCTCAGCAATTGCGGTCGCCAACTTCGAGAAGGCGTGAGCCTGAAGCGGGGAACCCAGCACCGTGACGGTCTGTCGATGATTGGTGAGGACTTCCTCGCTCTCGCTGATCGCAGAGCTGACCTGCATCCCCAGTCCGCCGAGCTTCAGCTCAACGCTTTCCAGGATGCCGTCGACATCAGTACGAGGTTCAAGCGCAACGAGAACTCCAAGGGTCAACAGCCCCTGAACGACCACTTGTTCGACGTCCAAAACGCGAATCTCGTTTGGAAGGCACGAGAAGAGCGTCGAGGTGACGCCAGGTCGGTCAACACCGGTGATGTTCAGAAGCAAGCTGCGTGGCACAGGCGAAGAGTAGTCAAGCGGCGCGGGGTCAGTCGGTAGGCTCTCAGCCATGACAGCGGTTCTTGAGTTTGCAGATGTCTGCGTTCAGCGTGGGGATCGAATGATTCTTAAGGACATCAACTGGACAGTCCGCTCTGGTGAACACTGGGTCGTTCTCGGTCCAAACGGCGCTGGCAAGACGACGCTGATTCAGCTGGCAGCTGCACTGATCTTCCCATCGGCCGGCATGTCTTCGATCCTCGGGGAAGTGCTTGGGCTCGTTGATGTGTTCGAGCTCAAGCCTCGCATCGGTATTTCTTCTGCAGCGATGCACGACCGTCTGTTCCCAGAAGAGCGTGTTCTCGACGTGGTGCGCACTGCCGCGTTTGCGATGACTGCGACTTGGCGCGAGCAGTACGAACCTGAAGACATGGCGCGAGCACATCGCCTTCTAGCTGATTGGGGAGTAGCTGACTTTGCCGAGCGCACTTACGGCAGCTTGTCTGAAGGGGAACGGAAGCGGGTTCTCATCGCACGCGCCCTGATGAGCAACCCGGAGATCCTGCTGCTCGATGAGCCAGCGGCTGGTCTCGACATTGCCGCGCGTGAAGCGCTGACTCGCAAACTCGCTGAGTTTTGTGACGACCCGAACGCGCCTGTCACCATCCAGGTAACTCACCATGTGGACGAAATTCCGCACGGCACCTCACACGTCTTGCTCGTAAGTGACGGCCAACAGCTGGCGGCCGGACCGATCGCCGAGGTTCTCAACGACGAGAACATCTCTGCGACATTCGGCCTGCCGCTCTCAGTCATGGCTCGTGACACTGCGGCAGGTCGCCGCTGGACGGCTTTCCCTCGTTGACATGGCTACTGCGGACGACTTTTCTCGACTGACAGACGTCGCTTGGCGGAAGTCGTTCGAAGCCGAACATGGACTGTTCATTGCAGAAGGTCGTCTCACCATCGAGCGAGCACTGGCAGCGGGCCTCACGCCACGAACAGTGTTGACCTCTCCAAAGTTCTCAGAGGCGCTGAAAGCAATAATGCCGACGGTGGAGTTCTTGATCCGAGATGACTCAGAGATTGAACAGGTCACCGGCTACCAGGTCCACAGAGGAGCTCTCGCATCGTTTGAACGTCCCAATCCTCTGGAACTCTCTGATCTTCCTGCACACGCCAAGTTGCTACTCGTCCTTGAGGATTTGGTCGATCATGAGAACGTCGGCACGCTTATACGAAGTGCTGCCGCGCTTGGAGTCGATGCAGTCATCCTGTCGCCAACGTGCGCTGATCCGCTCTACCGAAGAAGCATCAAAACAAGTATGGGTTCGGTCTTTCACATTCCATGGATTCGAGCTGAATCAACTTTTCAGATTCTCGAATTTCTCCAACAGCGCCGAGTGGAACAAGTGGCTTTGACTCCACGAGGTGAACAAACGCTTGAGCTCGCGACCGAATTCAGCGCACCAGTAGCGCTGTGGCTCGGCAACGAAGGCGATGGCCTCAGCAATCAAGTCATCAATAATGCTGACCGTCGTGTCGCAATTTCGATGCACCGTGAGACCGACTCGGTTAATGTGGCCGCTGCAGGCGCTATTGCCATGTGGCAGGTGCGCACCCGCATGACACAACGGGAAGGTCAATTGTGAGCGCCGGATTCGAAACACAATCGTCTTGGCTTGGAGCAGAGGACATCGATGCTGCTCGCAATCGGCTTCCAATGGTCTACCTCAACATTGTGCCCGTGCGCGTGGACTCGCACGGAGCGGTGACTCACGTTGGCCTGCTTTTGCGTGGCACACCAACCGGCGAAATCAGCCGGTCCATCATCACAGGTCGAGTTTTGTATGGTGAACTCATCCGCGAAGCGATGGTCCGCCACATCGAAAAGGATCTCGGACCCGTTGCCTTCCCGCGCATCCCTAGCGCGCTTCAACCATTCGCAGTGTTTGAGTATTTCCCAGACCCCTCGATAACCGGATTTCATGACCCGCGCCAGCATGCAGTCGCACTTGGCTACGTCATCGCTGTGACGGGAGATTGCCAGCCGTCTCAGGATGCACTCGATCTTTCGTGGCTGACGATTGCTGAGGCGAGTTCAGAGGTTGTTCGCTCAGAACTCAGTGGCGGACACGACAGAGTGATGCGTGCTGCGCTCGCTCATGTCGGCGCCCAG
>JBDLPZ010000104.1:0-26979 GCA_039800825.1 Actinomycetota bacterium | reverse complement strand
TCTCGATGAGCTCGACCACTTCTTGCAACTGCATTTCTCGCTGCGGAGCTTTGTTCTCAACGAGTCGCTCGATTTCCTCGTAGCGCTTGGGATAGAGATGCTTGAATGACAAGTCTTCGAGTTCAAACTTGATGGTATTCATACCGAGGCGATGAGCGAGCGGCGCAAAGATTTCGAGAGTCTCGCGTGCCTTCTTCTCTTGCTTGTCCGAAGGCATCGCGTCCAGAGTGCGCATATTGTGCAAGCGATCCGCGAGCTTGATCACGAGGACGCGGATATCGCGCGCCATCGCAACGACCATCTTGCGAACCGTCTCAGCAGCACTCGCTTGGCCGTACTTAACTTTGTCCAGCTTGGTGACGCCATCCACGAGGTGCGCGACTTCTTCGCCGAACTCGACTGTCAGCTGCTCGATGGTGTACTCAGTGTCCTCGACGGTGTCATGCAGGAACGCTGCGGCGAGTGTCGGAACGGTCATGCCTAATTCGGCGAGGATGCTCGCAACTTCGAGCGGATGTGTGATGTACGGATCTCCGCTTCGACGCGACTGATAACGATGCAAGAAGGCCGCTCGATCAAACGCTTTGCGCAGGTACGCGACATCTGACTTGGGATGGAACTCAAGCAGGTTTGCGATGAGCCGTTCCAGCTCGGGTTGGCAAAGTTCGAGGCTGCTTTCGTAATGGCTGATCGTCGCTTGCGCATCGTCAGGCAGCAAGCGAGTAGTTTCGTCCGACACCTAACCTCCCAGCTCGTTATGCGGTAATCGTACGAAGTGCGTGTACGTGCTGCCCACCAAGGCGGCTAGTACCGCCGAGGAAGTCCAGCGCAAGGATGAAGCCGAGACCGACCACTTCTGCTCCGCATCTGTCGATCAGTTCCACAGCAGCGGCCGCTGTTCCGCCAGTCGCCAAAACATCGTCAATAATCAGGACGCGAGCATCGGCGGGAACATCGTGAGGGTGGACCTCAATGGTTGCAGTGCCGTATTCGAGTGAGTACTCAGCAGCATGAACCGGTCCAGGAAGCTTGCCTGCCTTACGCAGAGCGAGGAACCCAACACCGAGTTCTCGAGCAACAGCGACACCAACGATGAACCCACGAGCTTCCATACCTGCAACCACCGTGACGCCAGCATCCCTAAAAGGTCGCGCTAACTCTTCAGCGACATACCGAAGGCCTTCGCCGTCCGCCAGTACGCCTGTGAGGTCCTGAAATGAAACACCCTCGACCGGCCAATCCGGAATGACCCGGGTCAGGCGATCGAGGGGATTCGTGGTCATTAGCGCTTGCTTCGTGGCTTGCGACGCGGCTGGTTGCGGTAACCCGTTTCGTAGTTAGCCGCAGCAGCGACTTCTACATCGTCCACTGCGACGGCAGAACCATCGGCGCCGGAGTCAGCAGACTTCTTTGAGCGATTCGCTGCACGCTTTGCGAGCGCGATCATCTCTGGCTGCTTCTCCTTGAGCTGGGAGAGCACAGGTGTAGCGACAGCGAGCGATGAGTACGCGCCAACCAACATACCGATGAAGAGAGCTAGCGACAGGTCGCGCAACGTACCTGCACCGAGCAGGCCAGCACCGATGATCAAAATCGCGGCAACTGGAAGAAGGGCAACAACCGAGGTGTTGATCGAGCGGACCAGAGTCTGGTTAAGAGCCAAGTTTGCCGCTTCTGGATACGTCATCTTCGACTGCTTCTCAATGCCTCGGGTGTTTTCCTTGACCTTGTCGAACACAACCACTGTGTCGTACAGAGAGAAGCCGAGAATCGTGAGAACACCGATCACTGTGGAAGGCGTAACTTCAAAACCGGTCAGAGCGTAGATACCAACGGTAATGATGACGTCGTGTGCGAGTGCGACAAGAGCCGCAATAGCCATGCGCCACTCAAAAGCCGCGGCGAGGAACAGAGCTACCAGCGCGAGGAACCAGATCAGCGCCTGAATTGCCTTGCTAGTGATGTCAGAGCCCCACGAAGGACCCACGATCTGAACGCGCACTTCGCCTTCAGCAACCGAGAACGTAGTAGCAAGTGCGGAGACGACCGAGTTGGTCTCTTCCGTGGTCAGATCACGAGTCTGAATGCGCAAAGTGCCGTTGCCGAGCTTGGTCACAATCGGGTTCTCAATACCGAGACTCGAAACAGTAGCGCGAGCTTGTTCAACGGTTCCGGCCTGAGATGCGACCTGGAATTCCGCGCCACCGCGGAATTCGATACCGAGGTTCAGTCCGCGACCAAACAGACCGAAGAACGAAATCGCTAGAACGACGGCCGAAATTGTGTACAGAAAACGGCGGCGGCCGACGAAGTCGTATGAAACTTCGCCACGGTAAAGGCGAGCGCCAAGATCTCCGAGCTTCGACATGTTATTCACCCTTCGATTCTGCGAAAGTGCTGCGTGCGTGAGGCACTGCAATGCTGGTAACGCCAAGACGCTTCGGATCGAGACCGGTCATCGAAGCACCGGAGGAGAACCACTTGTTGCGACCGAACAGCACGACCAAAGGACGTGTGAAAAGGAACGCAACGGCAATATCGATGAGGGTGGTCAGGCCGAGCGTAAAGGCAAAGCCACGGACGCTACCGATGCTCAACCACCAGAGGACGGCAGCTGCGAGCAGCGATACGAAGTCGGCAACCAAGATGGTGCGACGAGCGCGATCCCAACCAGCGTTGATGGCGGCCTTGAGGGCCTTTCCTTCGCGGATTTCGTCACGGATACGTTCGAAGTAAACGACGAACGAGTCAGCAGTAATACCCACGGCGACGATCGCACCAGCGACACCGGCGAGCGTCAGCGAGAAACCGAGTTGGCCACCGAGCACGATGAACGCGAGGTAGGTGATGATTGCGGCGACGACCAGTGAGAACACTGCGACCAAACCGAGCACTCGGTAGTAGAGCAGCAAGTAGACGACGACCAGCAAGAGGCCTAGAGCGCCGGCGAGCAGACCAGCGTCGAGCTGATCTTGACCGAGGGTCGGCGAGAGCGAGGTCACTTCAGCGATATCAAGCGTGAGCGGAAGTGCGCCGTACTTCAAGATGTTCGCAAGGTCAGTTGCTTCTTGCTGTGTGAACGTGCCAGTGATCTGAGCCTGACCACCAAGGATTGGCTCAGAGAAGTATGGGCTTGAAGAAACCAGACCGTCGAGAACGATCGCGAACTGATTCTTCGGTGAAGTCTGCTTGTAAAGCAACGTTGATGCATCAGCAAGCTTCTGGGTGCCCTCTGAGTCGAAGTCCAGCGTCACGAGCCAAGTGGTGCCACCCTGTGGAACACCAGCTGACGCGTTGTCAATCGAAGTACCTTCGATGAAAGCAGGCTGCAGAAGGTACTTCGAGAAGCCATCCTTCGAGCAGGTCACGACCCACTTGGTGGGGTCATCGGGGACGCCACCTTGGCGCACTGCCGGGTCGGTGCAATCGATGTTGGCAAATGCTGCCTGCAGCGCGGCGTCGTTGGAGTCAGACTCGAAAGGCGCGTAAACCTTGTCCGCGGCTGAAGCAGATGCGCTCGGTGTCGCTGATGCGGTAGCGGAAGCCGATCCAGAAGGCGTCGCAGTCGTGGTGCTCGCAGGAGTACCAGCAGCCAACTCTTCGACTGGGCGGAAAGCGAGCTTCGCAGTCTGCTTCAAGACATCGGCGATACCTTGCTCAGAGACACCAGGCACCGAGACGAGAATCGCCGCACTGTTGCCCTGACCTTGAGTCGAGACTTCAGCTTCACTAACACCGAGACCGTTGACGCGCTGACGAATGATGTCGACGGCCTGCTTGAGCTGGTCATCAGTAATCGTTCCGTCAGAGACCTTCGGCGTCAGCGTCACCTGAGTGCCGCCGCGAAGATCGAGGCCAAGCTTCGGGGAATGGATCGGGCCGAGGTACGACCAGACGCCAAGCGCCACAATGACGGCTAGCAATGTTGCTAGCGGACGCCACGCCTGGGCAGCAGAGTTCTTTGCCACGTTGAAACCTTTCGTCAACAAGGTGCAAGTCGCAGAGTTTAGGGCTCCGCGCAAGGGTGCATTACAGGGGCAGGGTGGGATTCGGAGGGGTCATCGCCAGGTGCCGCCACGCGGCGTCTGTGGCCACGCGCCCTCGGGGTGTTCGGAGCAGAAGCCCAGCGCGCACGAGGAAGGGCTCGGCCACTTCTTCGAGGGTGCCGGTCTCCTCACCAACGGCCAGCGCGAGCGTCGAAAGACCCACTGGACCGCCGCCGAAACGAGTGATGAGCGCCTTGAGAACAGCAATATCGAGACGATCCAGGCCCAAACCGTCCACTTCGTACAAAGCCAGTGCCCGCTCGGTCACTTCGAGAGTCACCGTTCCGTCTGCATGAATCTCGGCGTAATCCCGCACACGGCGCAGAAGCCGGTTGGCGATTCGAGGTGTGCCGCGGCTTCGAGAGCCAATCTCGACCGTCGCAGCCTCGTCGATATCGACCTTCAGCAGATTGGCCGAACGGGTTACCACCGACGCCAAATCCTCTGAATCGTAGAAATCGAGATGGGCCGTGAAACCGAATCTGTCACGCAGTGGGCCAGGCAAGAGGCCTGCCCGAGTCGTAGCGCCCACCAGCGTGAACTGTGGAAGCTGCAGCGGAATCGCAGTAGCGCCTGGGCCTTTGCCGACCATCACATCGACTCGGTAATCCTCCATCGCCAGGTAAAGCATCTCCGCGGCAGACCGAGCAATTCGGTGAATCTCGTCAATGAACAGCACTTCCCCATCAGTCAGCGATGACAGAACGGCCGCCAAATCACCCGCGTGAGTAATCGCCGGCCCGGATGTAATGCGGATTGGGACGTTGAGCTCGTGCGCAACGATGCTGGCCAATGTTGTTTTACCAAGTCCAGGCGGGCCACTCAGCAAGACGTGGTCGGCTGCTCCACCACGAGCAGCAGTAGCTGCAAGCACCAAGCCGAGCTGCTCGCGTACGCGATTTTGACCGATGAACTCTGTCAGCGAGCGAGGACGCAGTGCGCTTTCAACTGTTTGCTCATCTGGCAGAGAATGCGCATCCACGATTTCTGGAATGTTGTCGCTCATCGGCGGCCCGTTCGGTTGAGTGAACTCAGAGCCATGCGCAACGCGCTTCCGGCATCCTTCGGATCTATAGATGTCTCATCAAGACCATCAACCGCAGCCTGCGCCTCTTTAGACGACCAACCAAGAGAGGTAAGTGCCGCAACCACGTCGTCTTGCCACGAACTCGGGGCTACCGCGCTTCCTGCAGACGCGACCAGCTTGTCGCCAAGTTCAAGAACTAAGCGTTGGGCGCTCTTCTTGCCGACGCCGGGAATTCTGACAAGTGCAGCTTCGTTACCCGTCGATATTGCTTCGCTCAATGCAGCGGGTTCCAGTGCAGCCAAAATAGTCTGCGCCAACTTTGGACCGACGCCAGAAACCGTCATTAACAAATCGAACAAGGCTCTTTCATCGTTATCGAGGAATCCGTACAGAGTCATCGAGTCTTCGCGCACTATGAGCGCTACCGGCAGCATCGCTTCAGATCCAATGCGCAAGTGAGACAGCGTTTTCGGCGTGACATTGATCGAGTAACCGACGCCGTTGACATCAAGGGACAGGTTCGTGCCGATGATCGCGACTACCTGTCCGCGCAAGAATGACAGCATGGCTAGGGCCTCGCTGCGGCGACGGCTGCCGCAAGTCGATCCTGGGCCGCACCGCGCCACATGTGACAAATGGCGATAGCAAGCGCGTCGGCAGCGTCGGCAGGTTTGGGCATCTCAGTCAATCCAAGAATGCGCGTGACCATCATGCCGACTTGAGCCTTGTCAGCGCGGCCGCTGCCTGTGATCGCCGCCTTAACCTCGGAAGGCGTGTAGGTACGAACCGGAAGGCTGCGACGGCTGGCGTTGACGATTGCCAGCCCCGACGCCTGAGCTGTACCCATCACGGTCCGGACGTTGGCTTGTGCGAACACTCGCTCTACCGCCACCGCGGCCGGCTGAAATTGGTCCAAGATCTGCGAGATTCCCTCATCGATTGCCAGTAGACGCTGCTCGATGGGCGCCGAAGCATCGCTGCGGATAACACCAACATGCACCAGCGCGGCTTTGCCTGTGCTGGTGCTGTCGATGACGCCAAAACCGCAACGGGTCAGGCCAGGGTCGATACCCAAGACGCGCACAAATCTCTCCTCAGTCGAGCCAAGACTAGGCAATATCGCGCTCAATTGAGGGGGTGACGCACCGCGAAGGGTCAGTTCATTCAAACTTATGTTCGATAAGTGCGACGCCGGCGGTCTGAGACATCGCCGCCGATAGACAACTGCGCCAGAGGTCGATGTCGGCCACCGCAGCTTCGTCGTGAGTGACGCACATCGTCACTTCGGACCCCACTCCGACAGACGTGATGCTGATTGCTGCGCCGATTGGTGCCACTAACGGCCAGATCGATGAGACCCGCTTGCCGCTGATATGCCCCAATCGAGCAACACCACGGAGAGAGCTAATTGTGGCATCGGCCTTCTTGACGACGCTAGCAATTAAGCCGCTCGGCACGAGTCGTGAGGCTTCAATCAGTTCGCTTGCCAGACCCAATGCGGGCTGACTGCGCCATTCATGCAGAAGCTGATTGCTTTGCAGCATGAGCGCTGCAGGGTGAAGGTCATCCAGCGACATCTCCAACCGCGCAACCAACATCTGATTCGCCTGGGCCTTTTCGACGCTCAATGCGACCGGCACATTGATTCGCAACTTTTCAAGCTTCATGCCGCTTCGCTGGTGATAGTCGCTCAAGGCGGCACACACCACCGCGACCAAAGCGTCATGCTGCGAAACGCCCCGGCCAGCTATGGCGTTTCTTACGACTGCTTTCGGGAATGTGTAAAACGTCTGCCCAAACGATGCAGAACGCTTCGCCATGGCTTGGGCGTGCGGCTGTTGCGGCACCGACAACAACGTTGTAGCGCTCTTCACCAGAACGTTGACGTCTCGCGCCAAACCTTGTGGATCTCGAATCGCACGCTCGAGGACACGCGCTGCTGCAGATGTCACGGCAGCTCGTGAGCTAGCAGACGTTGCGCCTTCTTCGGTTTCAGTTGCACGCGGCGCAGACTGGTCTGACGCACTGATCGTGAATTCATCAAAGAGATAGCCTGCAAGACCTAGGGCTCCGTTGCCATCGGCAATCGCGTGATGCAAAGCGGCAACCACGAAGGTCCGCTCCCCTGTCGGCACGACAGCCAGTCGCCATAGCGGCAGTTCAGAGTCAAAAACAGTTTCGACAAGATTGTGCGCAACAGCGGCTACGTCCGCGGTGTCTAGGCTCCAGGCAACGCATCGACCGACATCGAATGTTTTCATCTCTTCGAGCGCAGGGCCGCTAGTCCCAGATACGACGCGAGAGCGAAGCACTCTATTGTGAGAAACGGCAGCCATCACTTTGGGCATGAGTTCTGTTGCCGTCAAAGATCCTTCGACGCAGACGATGCCCACAACAGTTGAACGCAGCCCAGGGTCTGCCTCGGCCAAACGCCACGCCGCTAAATCCCATCCAAAGAGGGCAATGGGTGGCGGCTGAGGTGACACGTCAGTCGAGCTGAGCCATGATGTCGTCAGCGACATCAAAGTTAGCGTAAACGTTCTGAACGTCGTCGCTGTCTTCCAGGGCGTCTATCAACTTGAAGATCTTCTTCGCGCCATCGAGATCGAGAGGGACCGTGACAGAAGGCATGAACGAAGAATCTGCAGAGTCGTAATCGATGCCCGCAGCCTGAAGTGCGGTACGCACTGGAATTAGGTCCACAGCCTCAGACACGATTTCAAAAACTTCGCCGAGGTCGTTGACTTCTTCAGCGCCGGCCTCAAGAACTGCATCAAGAACTGCATCCTCAGTCAGGTCGCCTTTCGGAACGATGACAACGCCCTTACGTGCGAATAGGTAAGACACTGAGCCTGGGTCGGCCATGTTGCCGTTGTTCTTGCCCATCGCAGTGCGCACTTCGCCAGCAGCACGATTGCGATTGTCGGTAAGACATTCGATCAAGACAGCTACGCCGTTAGGGCCGTAGCCCTCGTACATGATGGTCTGCCAGTCGGCGCCACCGGCTTCGGCGCCAGAGCCGCGCTTTACTGCGCGTTCGATGTTGTCGTTAGGAACCGAGGCCTTGCGCGCCTTCTGAATGGCGTCATAGAGAGTGGGGTTGCCCGCAGGGTCAGCGCCGCCGGTACGAGCCGAAACTTCGATGTTCTTGACCAGCTTGGCAAACATCTTGCCGCGCTTGGCATCGATAGCAGCCTTCTTGTGCTTCGTAGTTGCCCATTTGGAATGACCCGACATTGGGGATCAACCTCTCCTTTGCGCCTAGGCGCGCTCTCTAACTAACTGTGCAAAGTATGCGTGAACACGGGAGTCTTGTGTTAGTTCGGGGTGGAATGACGTCGCCATGACCGCTCCATCCTGGACTGCGACCACCGCCCCGACGTTCGGACCACTCTCGACGCGCGCCAGAACTTCGACATCCTCGCCGCACTCTTCGACCCAGGGTGCGCGGATAAACACCGCGGTCAACTCCCCAGCGCCTGCGAACTTAGGCGAGTGAAGAGTCGCCTCGAACGAATCAACTTGCCGACCGAAAGCATTGCGACGCACCTTAACGTCCAGACCACCGAAAGTGACCTGACCAGAGCGCGGGTCGATGATGTGGGACGCCAGCATGATCATGCCGGCGCAGGAGCCGTAAGCCGGCATGCCAGCAGAAATGCGCTCACGAATCGGTTCGAGCACTTCGAAGGCGACGGCCAACTTTGAGATCGCGGTCGACTCACCACCAGGGATGACAAGTGCGTCCACCGAGGAAAGTTCAGCTGGCGTTCGAACCGAGACGGTCTTCTCACCCAGGGCCTCAAGCGCCGCGATGTGCTCGCGAAAATCGCCTTGGAGTGCAAGCACTCCAATTGTCGGCGACATTACCAACCGCGCTCTGCAAGGCGATGTGGTACAGGAATGTCAGCAACGTTGATGCCGACCATTGCCTGACCGAGACCGCGTGAAACGTTGGCCAGAGTGTCCGGGTCGTCGAAAGCGGTGGTTGCCTTGACAATTGCTGCTGCGCGAGCGGCAGCTGCAGATGCAGGAGCTGGCTGGCCAGGAGCAATATTGAAGATGCCTGAGCCAACGAACACACCGTCTGCGCCGAGCTGCATCATCATCGCAGCGTCAGCTGGAGTCGCGATGCCACCAGCAGTGAAGAGAACGACTGGAAGCTTTCCAGCAGCAGCAACTTCGCGGACGAGTTCGTATGGCGCCTGAAGTTCTTTCGCTGCAACGTAAAGCTCGTCTTCGCGCATCGACGTCAGACGGCGAATCTCGGCGCCAATCTTGCGCATATGCGTGGTCGCGTTAGATACATCGCCGGTACCAGCCTCGCCCTTCGAGCGAATCATGGCTGCACCCTCGTTGATACGACGGAGCGCTTCACCGAGGTTCGTTGCACCACAGACGAATGGCACAGTGAATGCCCACTTGTCGATGTGGTTCTCGTAATCTGCTGGAGTCAGAACCTCAGACTCGTCGATGTAGTCGATGCCGAGCGTCTGCAAAATCTGGGCTTCGACGAAGTGACCGATGCGCGCCTTGGCCATGACAGGAATCGAGACTGCCTCGATGATCTGGTCGATCATGTCTGGATCAGACATGCGGGCGACGCCACCCTGTGCGCGGATGTCTGCAGGAACGCGCTCAAGGGCCATAACGGCAACCGCACCGGCGTCTTCAGCGATCTTGGCTTGCTCAGCGTTGACAACGTCCATGATGACGCCGCCCTTGAGCATTTCAGCCATGCCACGCTTCACGCGCGACGTGCCGACAACTGGGGTATTTGCTTCGTTAGACACTTTGGAGCCTCAGACTGTGTAGACGTAGGAACGGGGGCTAATGGTAAGGGGCGCTAGCTATTGGTCGCAGATGCAGATGCGCTAGGCGCACTCTTCTGGGTCGTAGCCGGCGGATAGTTGCGAAATTCATGCTCATCTGGCTCCGTCTGAATGAGCCACCAGACACGGCCTGGTTTGACAGAGATCTCTTTGCCATTGAGCTGGTACCAGCGAGGAAGGCCCTTCTCGGTTGGGCGCTTCCAGGTTGCCTCTACGCGGTGCCCGTTAGTCAGCACCCACCCATGGCCCTCGCCAATCGTTTCAGGGTATGGGGTGATGGCACCACGCTTGAACTTGATGGGATTGTCCTGAAGATGCGTTTCCATCAAGAAAACGGTCGTCGTCGTGGCCCGCTCGAGTTGCGCTGACCCATAACGCTGAGACTCGAGAGGCGTGTCGTAGACCCGGATGAGCCACTGAGCGAGAGCGGGATCCCACGTGAACGTCTTCTCTGACGCCGGCCAACGCATGATTAATTGATGCGTCGGGAGCCCACCGGCAGGCTCTTCAGAGATAGCCCAACTGCTGTTGGGGTTCAGCTGCGCGGCGACCACATCGTCGATGCGAGCGCGAAGGTCGGCCGTGCGAGCCATCAAGTTGTGCGGGGCGTCATGAGTATCAACTCGGAAATATCCCGTGCCACCCTGCGGTGCGCCAACCTTCTGGATGTTTGCGGCCTCGAGGTACGAGCGCAACTTCGTCGTCGAACCAGAGTATGCAAATCCAGGCTTTCCAAACGCTGGTGCCAAATCAAGATCGGTGATGCGAGCACTGCGCACTGGACCAACTTCGACTGGATCTTCAGACTGAAAAACCGCCATCAGCCGGGTGAGCCCACCTTCGACTGGTTCAACCAAGATCACGTCAGCGCTGTTGAGTCCGCGCTGTGGTCGAGCACCAGAAACGTCATCAATCTTCACAATGAGAACCGGAGTCGTTTTCAGTGAGCACAATACTGTGAGCGGCGACTTCCAGCATGTCTCAGAAGGAGACGGGGTCGAAGTCTTCGTCACGGTCGGTGAGGCGCCCGCAAACGGCGATGCACAACCAGCGAGAACAACCACCAGTGAAACAGCCCCCGCCAACAACATTGCGCGCGATCGCACTTAGAAAATCTCCAGTCCGGTTGGAAGCGTGTCATCTAGGTCAATACTTGCCGGCAACTCAGTGTGACCAGCCAAGCGGAAGTAGCGAACAATCTTTCGCTTATGCAAGAGCTGGGCAGCTCCGACGGCATCGTTATGGAAGCGCCGAGCCAGCTCTACCCGACGGCAAGCCTGCGCAAGATCGCACAGAACGGCTTCACTCTCAGGCGACTGAGCGATGACTTCGGCAATGTCCTCGGCATCATCAAAGACAGCACACAAGGCCTGGGTCATTTCGCTTTCAGCGGCCATGTACTGCAACAGCGATAGTTCTGACGATTGGGTGACAGCTGCGACTTCTTGCGACAGCACGTTTGCGCTGATCGGATCCAGTACGCCAGAAGTCAGAAGTTTCGCGACCGAGCTGGTACGCCACGCGAGCTGAAGCCTCAGTGACGTCAATGCCTGATCGCGTCGAATGTGCACACGATCGAGTCGACCAGCTATAACGGAGAGGCGCCACACCAAGAATGCCAACACCAAGACTGAATAGAGAAGTTGTGTCGCTGTCATTGGGACTCCGGCGCTAGTCGACCGACGATTTGGCTACGAAAATCTTCTTGGACTCCGGACGAGAGAGCCGAGACAGTCTCGTACACGTCAATAATCGACGTCGCCACGCGACTCCAATCGAACAGCTGCACCCGCTCGAAGCCAGCTTCAGCCAATTGGGCACGGCGACCTGGATCTCCGAGGACCTCTCGCAAAGCGCGCGCACAATCAGCGATATCTTCATTTGTGAACGTGACGCCAGCAGCGCCGTAGTCGAGAACGCGAACAAATGCAGGGAGATCGGACGCGATGACAGGCGTGTGGCATGCCATCGCTTCGAGCAGCACAATTCCGAATGACTCTCCGCCGGTGTTTGGCGCTACATATACGCCAGCGCCCGACAACATTTCGGCCTTACCCTGATCTGACACTCTGCCCAGGAAGCGCACTCGCTGCCTCAAGTCGGGCCGCAGCGGCTCAAGAGCAGCCTCGGCATCGCCAGGACCTGCTACGACGAGTGATACCTCTGGCATGTCATCGGCAATCGACTCAAATGCCTTGAGCAAAATTGGGAAGCCTTTACGTGGCTCTTCGAAGCGGCCGAGAAACGCGATGAGACTTTCATTTCGTTGCCCATCAAGCGCAGTGACATCGGTGAAGTTGTTGACGTGCACACCGTTTGGAATCAGTACTGCGTCACCGCCGACATGTTGAACAACCGTGTTGCGGGCCAATTCGCTCACGGCGATGCGGGCAGTGACTTTCTCCAAAACGGTCTGTGCGACGCCGTAGCCCGCAGCCATGATGCGTGAACGATCCATCGATGAATGGAAGGTGCCGACGATTGGCCCAGTGGCAGACCAACACGCAAGCGCAGACAGACTCGGACTCAGCGGCTCATGGACATGCATCACATCAAGCTTCTGCTCGCGAATCCACTTGCGTACTCGTCGATTCGCTCGGAGACCAAACGAGATGCGCGCGACAGACCCGTTGTATGAGATTGCAACTGGCTCACCGCCGTTAGTCACCCACTCGGGCAATCCTTCAGGCTGAGACACTGGAGAAAGCACGTTGACGTAATGGCCGCGGTCCATGAGCTCAAGAGCAAGGTCCTGAATATGCGCCTGCACGCCGCCAGGAACGCTCCAGTCGTAGGGACACACAATGCCAATACGCATTAGGCGTTGCCTCCCCAACTCTTCGGATGATCCAGCCAAACTTGTTGGAGCATATGCCACGCTTCAGGATGAGCCGACAGAATCTGCTCAAAAACTTTGGCCAACGCTTCGTAGCCACCGCGCTCGTTTAAACCCTCAAAATCGATTTCTGGGTAGAACTGGATGACAGTGACATCGCCTTCATAAAACATCGCGGCTGGCAAGAGCGCTGCCCCCGTGCTTCGAGCTAGACGAACCGCGCCTAACGGCATACGAATGTCAGAACCGAAGAGCGAGACTTTGACGCCGCGACCTTTGAGATCACGGTCAGATGCGAGACCGACAATCCCGCCGGCTACCAGTCGCTCGGTGAGTACCTCGGTCGGCGGCTTCGGACCTCCGACGTGAGGCACAATGTTGAAACCGAAGGCCTCTCGACTCTGCGTGAACATCTGGAACAACGCTTCTGGCTTGAGGCGCTCAGCCACCGTCATGACAGGTCCGAACTGGTGAGCCATTCGAGCGGCTGCCACATCCCACGATCCAGAGTGGGTCGCAGCGAACATCACACCTTTGCCGCGATCAAGTGCTTGCTGCAGGTACTGCTCATCGCGCAGCTCCGTCCTGGCGTAGATGTCTGCGACGCTCAAACTTGAGAGCACGAACATCTCTGTCCAGTAATGGAAGTAGGAATCGAGACCGCGGCGAGAGAGTTCTCGAACAGCGGGGCTGCCCGGATCCTGGCCAGTGACGCGAGCGAGGTTGAATTCCAACCGACGTACAGAAGCGCCATGACCTCGCCACAGGATTTCGGCCGCCGCTGCAAAAATCTTGCGAACTACTGCCTCTGGCCAGCTCGCGCCAGCCCACCACGCGAGCCGAAATCCCAAATAGGTCAGGCGCTCCTTGAAGGTCACGAACTCACACTCTTGCGGACAGCGTTCATACGCTGAACAACGGTCACGGTATTCAGCACTGACAGAACGATCAGTGCGTAGCCAATTGCGGATGTGATGCCAGCGGCCGAGCAGATGCCAGCGATGAGCACAACAAACAAGCGCTCGCTGCGCTCCATCAGTCCGACCTTGCACTCCACGCCAATGGATTCGGCCTTTGCGCGGATATACGGAATAAGCGAACCAGTCGCGAGTGCAGCGGCTCCAAACGCAACGTACACATCGTCCGAAGCGGAGTGCACATACAAGATCATCGAGATCAAGATGGCAGAGTCGGTGACGCGATCCATGACGCTGTCAAGGAAACTCCCCCACTTACTCGTCTTGCCCGACAGCCTTGCCATCGTTCCGTCCAGAAGATCGCCGAAGACCATCGGAGCGCACAGAAGCAAGCCCATCAAGAACTCGCCGCGTGACCAAGTGAGAAGCACAATCACGGAAACGGCCGTGGAGGTAAAGAACGTCACCACGTTGGGCGTCAAACCAGTGCGTAGCAACCCACGGGCAAGTGGATCGACAACGGCCGAGGCGATAGCTCGGGCCTTAGCGTTATCAAGCATCTGGCCACGCATTCGCAAAGAGTTGACGAGTCTCGCTCAACAACTGCGGCATCACTTTCGTCGAGCCAACAACTGGCATGAAGTTGGCATCGCCACTCCACCGCGGAACGACATGCTGGTGCAAGTGGCCAGCAATGCCAGCGCCTGCGAGCGAACCTTGGTTCATTCCGATGTTGAAACCGTGTGCGCCCGAGACCTCTCGAATGACCCGCATTGCCGTCTGAGTCAGATGAGCAATTTCAGCAACTTCAGCATCAGTCGCGTCGGTGTAATCCGCGAAGTGACGGTAGGGGCAGACCAAGACGTGTCCGGTGTTGTACGGATACAAATTGAGTACGACGTAAGAAGTCTCTCCGCGGTGAACGATATGTCCCTCGACGTCATCGCCCTGAGGCAACCTGCAGAAGGGGCAGTCATCTACATGGGGAGCCGCGCCAGCCTTGATGTATTCAATGCGGTGCGGCGCCCAGAGACGCTCCCAAGCTTCTGTCATGGCCAGACCTAGGTGCGATCTGCAATCGTCGCGACGATTTCAGCAATTGCCTCGGCAATCGGTACGCCGTTCTTCTGCTCACCATTGCGGTAGCGGAAGGAAACTGCGCCCTTAGAGACATCGTCGTCGCCAGCAATAAGCATGAATGGAATCTTTTGCTGCTGTGCCGTGCGGATCTTCTTTTGCATTCGCTCATCGGAAGCGTCGACTTCGGCACGAACGCCAGCCGCCTTCAGCTGACGCACGACGTCGAAGAGGTAGTCCACATGAACTTCACCGATCGGAATGCCAACCACCTGCACCGGTGCGAGCCAGGCTGGGAATGCGCCGGCGTAGTGCTCAGTCAAGACACCAAAGAATCGCTCAATAGAACCGAACAATGCGCGGTGAATCATGATCGGACGCTGGCGACTTCCATCCGGCGCGGTGTACTCAAGCTCAAAGCGTTGAGGCATCTGGAAGTCGAGCTGAATCGTCGACATCTGCCAAGTACGTCCGATCGCATCCTTTGCTTGGACGCTGATCTTCGGCCCATAGAACGCAGCTCCGCCTGGATCTGGAACCAAATCCAAACCGCTGTCTTCAGCTGCTGCGGCGAGTGCTGCAGTGGCCTCTTCCCAGTCCTCATCGCTACCCACGGACTTGTTCGGGTCACGCGTCGAGAGCTCGAGGTAGAAATCGTTGAGACCGTAGTCACGAAGCAAATCAAGAACGAAGGTCAGCAGGTTCTTAAGTTCGCCCTGCATCTGCTCACGGCTGCAATAGATGTGCGCGTCATCCTGAGTCATGCCGCGCACGCGCGTCAGACCATGAATCACGCCGCTCTTCTCGTAGCGGTAGACAGAGCCGAATTCGAAGAGGCGCAGCGGCAGTTCACGGTACGAGCGGCCGCGCGATTCAAAAATCAAGCAGTGGAACGGGCAGTTCATTGGCTTCAGGTAGTAGTCCTGAGCAGGCTTCTTGACGTTGCCTTCAGCGTCGAGTTCCTCGTCGAGTTTCATCGGAGGGAACATGCCGTCCTTGTAGAAACCCAGGTGACCTGAGGTCTCAAACAAGTTGGCCTTGGTGATGTGAGGGCTGTACACGAACTCGTAGCCAGCAGATTCGTGCTTCTTGCGGCTGTAGTCCTCCATCGTCCGGCGGACGATGCCGCCCTTCGGATGAAACACAGCGAGACCGCTGCCGATGGCATCTGGGAAAGAGAACAAATCAAGTTCGGTGCCGAGACGGCGATGGTCACGACGCTCAGCCTCGGCAATCGCCTCAAGGTGGGCGCGCAGGTCATCCTTTGTCGGCCAGGCGGTGCCGTAAACGCGCTGCAACTGAGGATTCTTGTCGTTGCCCCGCCAATACGCGGCAGAAGTTCGAGTCAATTTGAAAGCATTGGTCGCGATGTAACGGGTGTCGGGGACGTGCGGTCCGCGGCAAAGATCGCCCCAGCACTTCTCGCCGGTCTTCGGATCAATGTTGTCGTAGATGGTGAGCTCAGCGCCGCCCACTTCCATGACATCTGCGTCGCCGCCGCCCTTGATACCAATCAACTCAACCTTGAAAGGCTCTGCCGCGAGTTCGACAAGCGCGTCGGCCTCAGTGGTGACGCGGCGACTAAAGCGCTGACCGGACTTGATGATCTCGACCATGCGCTTTTCGATAGCTTCGATGTCTTCTGGCGTGAACGGGGCTTCAGTCTTGAAGTCGTAGTAGAAGCCGTCCTTGATCGGAGGGCCGATACCGAGCCGGGTTTGTGGGTAGAGATCCTGAACCGCTTGTGCTGCGACGTGTGCAGTCGAGTGGCGAAGCACCGCGAGACCCTCAGGCGAGGAGATGAGAACACCCTCGACGACATCGCCGTCGGCCAACTCGGTCGCGAGATCGCGAAGTTCACCATTGACGCGAGCGACTACGACCGTGCGCTGGGTATTACCAACAGCCTCAAACGCGCGGGTACCAGGCTCCACCGAGGTGGCTTCGCCGTTTACTGTGACTGAAATGCCAGACATTGTGATCGCTTTCGGGTCTCGAATGACCGCAAGGTTACCGTGTGGGGAGCGCTAGAGCGCCTCGCGGACTACCGAACGGTGACAGAAACTCGAAGCAGCTTGCCGTTCACAGACTTCGCTGTAACGAGCGCCGAACCCTTCTGACGAGCAGTCACGCGTCCAGAGGAACTCACGCTGACGACGCTCGGGCGCGAGGACCTCCACACCAGGTAGGTGTCGGTCACTTCCCGAGGCGTGATCGTCACTGGAATTGTCGCCGCACGACCACGACTCAAGGTGATCTTTGTACGTGAGGTTGTCAGTGCAGAAACTGCCACAGTCCGTGCACCGGTCGTATCAGAAGTCAGAACTCGATAGCCCCATGCGCCAAGGGGCAAGTAGCTGTTTGGACGCAGCCGCACCAAGGCATTGGTGAGAGCGTTGCGATACATCCCAGCGCGAGTTCCAGCTTTGATGGTCGGGCTGATGTTTTGGCCAGAGGCGTTGACGAAAGTAAGCACCTTGTCGCTGCCGTTTTCGCGAGCGAAAGCAACCAAGTTCGTAGTGCTCGACGACAGTGCGCTGAAGCTGCCGGCAGACGGACCAATATCAAGCGCAGTGCTATCTCGCTTCAACTTGTTTAGTGCTGGATAGAGCGAGAGAGCCTTCCCTGAAGTCCATTCGATTGCATCCTTCTCAAAGAATGCAAGGCGTCGATCAAATCCAATTTCTTGACCGTTGTAAATCAGCGGTACGCCTGGCAGCGTGTACGTGAGTACGGCCATGGCGTTGGCCGCCGACCCGTAGCGCTCAAACTCTGTGCCGTTCCATGAATTTTCATCGTGATTGGTGATGAAGTTCATTGAGGCACTGCCCGACGGGAGAGTCGCCGCCTGGCCGTTGGCATGATCCACGAGAAACTCAGGGCTGTCCCCGCTGTTCACCACGCCGTACATGAGCGACTGCAATTCCCAGCCATAATTGACGCTGAACGCACTCTGCAGCAGTGACAGGTTGTCTGAGTTTTCCGCAAGCATGAAGACTGGCTTAAGCGCTTCGAGTTCGACGCGTGCAGCATTCCAGAAGTCAGTCGGCACACCACCAGCTACATCGCAGCGGAAACCGTCAATGTCGAACGTCGAGACCCAATACTTCATTGAATCAATCATCGCGCGACGCATATCGGCGTTGTCGTAGTTCAGATCGGCGACATCATTCCAGTCAGTGCCTGCCGGCCAAATGATGTTGCCATTCTTGTCCTGGGTGTACCAATCCTTGTGAGCGGTGATCCACGGGTTGTCCCAGCCGCTGTGATTAGCCACCCAGTCAATGATCAGTTTCATCCCGCGTGAATGAGCGGCATCGACGAGAGACTGGAAATCCGCGGCTGTCCCGTAAGACGGGTTAACTGCGGTGTAGTCGGCTATGGAGTACGGGGAACCCAGTGAGCCTTTGCGGTTCTTCACGGAGATGGGCTGAATCGGCATAAGCCAGAGAATCTCCACACCCAGTGACTCCAGTCGAGGCAGTTGTGCCTCGACAGCTGCGAACGTGCCCGCTTCTGAGAACTGCCGAACGTTGACTTCGTAGATCACCGAGTCCGCTGCCCACTCAGGAAGACCAGAGGCGACTGCGCTCGCCGGGCTGGCACTCAAGTTCGCTGCAACCAGAGCCACTACTCCGGCTAATACTCCAAGACGTTTCATGCTCGGTGCCTTTCAATCGCCAAGGCGATGGTGGTGGGCGATACTGGAATCGAACCAGTGGCCTCTTCGGTGTGAACGAAGCGCTCTAACCCCTGAGCTAATCGCCCTCAAGGTTGCGCAACTGTAACAGGGGCTATTTCTTGTTTCTGATTCGGCGGAACCAGGCCGTGAACTTGTCGATCCAGCGCTGCATTGGCTCGCGCACTCGGTGCGCCCACGCGAACTCGCTGCTCAGAATGACAACACCGAGGAAGATCAGCGCCAAACCTGGACCAGGAATTCCTGGGATTGACGTAAGGATGCCCACGATGACCACAACCAGGCCGACAAAGAGAATGACACCCCGCCACATCGTGTGACGAGCTGGAGTACGTCTCCCCCAGGCCTGCAGTCGCAGATGCCACGGCAGCGCGGACTCCATCGCTCCTTCGACTTCTTCGACGAACTCCTCGACGACATGCTCGATCTTCTCACCGAGTTCATCGTGATCACTCATGCGATGTTCGTGCTCAGACATCCGCGCTCTCCAGGTTCTGCTCAAGCAATGCCATCAACTTAGTCGCAAACTCACCACAGCGCGGCATGGCAGTGCCATCGATTTGTGAGACCGGCTGTATGAGTCGCAATGACGAAGTGACGAACACTTCATCACAACTGAGTAGGTCCTCACGCGAGAAGGACATCTGAGCAAAACGTATGTCTGGCGTCAGGCAGTCGATGAGGAGTTGGCGTGTGACGCCTGGCAAGCAGCCGCTTGAGACAAGAGGTGTGATGAGAGTTTGGTCTTTGATTGCAAAAATATTCGCGGTAGTTGTCTCGAGCACTTCGCCGCGCTCGTTAAGCAGTAGAGCATCGGATGCGCCCGCTGCCTTGGCTTCGTGGAACGAAATCACGTTGCTCAACCACGATGTGTGCTTATGCGCCAGAAGCCCATCGCCCGACCAGCGAGGCTGCGAGCTCGTGATGAGGGTTAGCGGCTGCGACGATGGAGTGAATGATTCCCACAGAACGATGATTGTTGGCACCGCGCCGCGACTCATTCCCAGCGGACCAGCGCCAGAAGTCACGGTGATCCTCAGTCGACCTGTGGTGCTCGCTCTTACGTCATCGGCATCAAGCGTCTCGACGATGGCGGCACGCAGCGCCTCATCGCTGACTGACTTGAAACCCAGCACTGTGGCGGAGTTGTGGAGCCGCGTCAGATGCTGCCCGAGCGCGACAGGTATTCCTGCTCTCGTCAGAACTGTTTCGAACAGACCATCACCAAGTAGCGCGCCATGATCGAGAACCGAGAGCCCAGCAGTCCCCGGATCAGTAATCCCGCCACCCAACTCTGTTCCAACCCAGACTCTCATTTCGCAGTCTCCGAGTCTCTCGATGCGATTGCAATCAAGTTGCGTGCCTTCAATTCAGTCTCTTCCCACTCTTGCTCAGGATCGCTCCCCCACGTTATGCCCGCGCCTGCACCAAACCAGAGCTGACCTTCGTGCTTCCAGAATGTGCGGATGGCCACTGACAGATCGGCCTCTCGCGAGTCGGCATTCACGATTCCTAAAGCGCCGCAGTAGATGTTGCGAGTTCCTTCGAGTTCGTCGATGAGTTTGAGAGCACTCGACTTCGGAGCTCCTGTGACTGAACCAGGCGGGAATGTTGCCGCGAAGATATCTTCCCATCCGGCACTCACGGACAGAGTCCCCGCCACCGTTGAAACAAGGTGCTTGAGACCTGGATGATCTTCGTGCGCGAGAAGTTGGGGAACTTCAATTGTTGCGACGTCACACACTTGGGAGAGATCGTTGCGCACCAGGTCGACGATCATGATGTTTTCGCTGACGTCTTTTTCGAGAAAGTCTCCATCAAGCGGTGCAGTGCCTTTGATCGGAGACGAACTCAACACTTGCCCCCTACGGCGCAGAAAGACTTCTGGGGACGCACTCGCAATCTCGATCTCATTCAGTCCGAAACGAGCCAACCGCGGATCATGAACGACGAGCATCGATGACATCGGCGCGGGATTGAATCGCTGAAGCTGGCCATACAAACCGGTCACGTCTGAGTTCTCAGAATTCCACTTCGCCGACAGCAAGCGACAAATGTTGACCTGGTAAACGTCTCCGCGTGCAATTCGCTCTCGGGTCTCAGCGACCGCCGATACGTAATCAGCCCGACTCGTGTGAGTATGCCAATCTGTCACAGCCGACCAGCGCTGAGCGGCAAAATCAGATCGCTTCCAAGCGTCGAAACGAAAGGCCAACGTGGGACCCTCAAAAGGAGCCGCCACAAACCATCGACCGGCGCCATCGAGGCATGACAGGTCGTCGGTGACATCGACAAGCGAGGTTCCGACGAATCCGCCCATAGCGGCAACGGCAGTCATGCCCGAACCTTACGAACGAAACCGTGGGCGACCCACCTTTTAGACCCCCCGTTTGGGACTCGGGCGCTTATCGGGTAATCTCCCGCCCCGTGCTCATGCGAGCCGAGAAATCGGTCAGCAGGACACATGCGGATGTAGCGCAGTTGGTAGCGCATCACCTTGCCAAGGTGAATGTCGCGGGTTCGAGTCCCGTCATCCGCTCGGCGCAGGTCACTGGCCTCGCGGTGGAATGGCCGAGAGGCGAGGCAAGGGACTGCAAATCCCTGTACACGGGTTCAAATCCCGTTTCCACCTCTCAAGAAATCTAAATACGGTCGATTGGCGCAGTTGGTTAGCGCGCTTCCTTGACATGGAAGAGGCCAGGGGTTCGAGTCCCTTATCGACCACAAAAAGCCCCGAGACGTCGGGGCTTTTTCTTTTTCCGCACCTAGCCCCTGAACGCGTATGCCCCGGTACGCTCTCAGGGAACGTACACATACGCGTTCAACCAAGAGCACGGCAATCTCGACAATTTGACGACCGTGCCAGAACAAAAACGTCAGCAAACGCCGTTGTAGCGACGGATTTCGACAACCTGTACGTGTATGCACGCTGAGAGCGTGTCTAGACGTACAGGTTGGAGAGTTTGGCTCAGAGCGACTCGGCCAAGGCAACAATGACGCCTTCCGGGCCACGCACGTAACAGAGTTTGTAGGCATTTTCGTACTGAACGATTTCGCCCATGAGTTCGCCGCCTGCCTCTGCGAGTCGACGCTCCATGACTGCAATGTCATCGACCTCAAACATGACGCTGCGCAATCCGACTGCGCTGATGATCGACGCATCGAGATCGACACCTGCTGTGCCCGGTGAGCGGTATCGAGTGAGTTCGATGCGCGCAGCCCCGTCCGGTGTTTTCATCATGCAGATTTCGCAGTCGATCCCTGGAACGCCCGAAATCCGGTCTACCCAATCGCCGGAGATGTCTGCCTTGCCGTCTACCTCCAAGCCGAGAACCTCAAAAAAGCGCACAGCGGAGTCCAGGTCGTTTACGACAATGCTCACGTGATCAAAGCGCAGTTTCGACATCTTGACTGGCTCCTTTAGCTTGCTGACATGCGGGAGAGGGCCACTAGGCGGGAAATTGCGCGGCGATACTTCTTTCGATAACCGCCAGCCAAGAGCTCTGGTGCAAACATCTCATCAAGAGGGACACCGCTGTACACGACTGGCACTCCCCTGTCGTAGAGGCGATCAGCAAGCACGACCCACCGAAGCGCTGCCGCCTGGTCGGTGAGCACTTCGACGCCAGAGACGCAGAACAGTTCAACATCGGCTACAAGTGCACGATATTTCGACGGATGAAGCAGTGAAAGGTGCCGGGTCAGACCTTTGAACGTGTCCCACGACGCGTTGCTCCGCATGTCCGCGGCGGCTCGAACCTCGGTATCCGATGCAGGAGGTGGCGCAGCTGGCAAGCCACGGTGGCGATAGTCCTCACCGTCGATCCGTAAAGCGTCAAAATGAGCAGCGAGCCCTTGAATCTCTCGCTGAAAGTCATCAGCTGCAAATCGCTCTTCGCCGAGTCGATCGGGCAGAGTGTTGCTCGTTGCTGCTAGCCACACACCGCGCTCCACGAGTCGCATCAGCAGCGTCGACATCAGCACGGTGTCGCCGGGATCGTCGAGTTCGAACTCGTCGATACAGATCAGCTTGAACTGTGCGAGCGCTTCGACAGTATTTTGAAAACCCAGCGCACCGACCAGGTTGGTGAACTCTACGAAAGTGCCGAAAGCCTTCGGCACATCCACCGCATGCCACAGAGATGCGAGCAGGTGCGTCTTACCGACGCCAAAACCGCCATCGAGATAGCGGCCTGGACGACCTTGAGCGGAACGCCTGAAAAACCTGCGCTGCGGCGAACTAATCTCGACCGCGAAGGCGCGGAGGTTGTTGAGCGCTTCTGACTGAGTCGGCTGACTCGGATCAGCGATGTAACTGTCGAATGAAACATCGGAGAAAGTCGACGGCGGTACCAGATCCCGCATGAGCTGATCGACGCTCACCTGTGGGTGGCGATGACTCAGATCGATGGGCGACATAGAGCGCAACCTTAAAGTCTCTGAAACACTTACGCTCATGAGTACGAGCATCGACACGATGATGAACCTCGCCGCATTCCCCACACCTGGCGTTCGCGGAGTGCTGGTCCAAGGACGAAACGGCGGTTGGGGCGATGACTCAGGTTCGTCACGTGGTCTCACGGGTCCTGCCGATTTTCAATGGATGCTGTGCAATCGAGCTGCGGCCGATGCTGTTCTCGTCAGCGCCAAGACAGCTCAGCGAGAGAACTACCGGCCAATCACAATCCGTCCTGAGTTGTCACAGAGCAGAGCAGCGTTGGGCCTCTCGGCATCGCCAGCGCTCATCGTCGCCACGCGAACCCCAGCTGACGCACAGTGGGCTCTCGAAGTCGCGGACTACGTGGTCACGTGTGCGAGTGCCGTAATCACGGATTCGCGAGTTATCGTGGCTGGCGACTCCGATATCGACTGGGTCGAGGCGCTGCGCAAGATTCGGGAACTCGGCCTGATACGGATTGTCTGCGAAGGTGGACCGTCGCTCATTGCTGCACTCATCCGAGCCCAAGTTCTTGATGAACTGAGCCTGACCACAAGCCCAGTCGCGGCGGCCTCAACAGACGTCGATGCCAGCCTCAGTGCGTTTATTGAGTCTCAACAACATCGTGCGCTGTTCACTTCTGATGACTTCAGTTTCGAAATGATTGGCGCGCTCCCGTCTTGGACTGAACGTCTGAATGCAAATGAACTCCACGTGCTTCGGCAACACGGCACGGAACCAGCGTTTTCCGCCAACTACGAAAAGAAGCCTGCCGCCGGCTACTACGTCTGCCGCGCATGCGGCTCGCGCCTGTTTGATGCATCTGATCAGTTCGATGCACGATGTGGTTGGCCCGCCTTTTGGCAGCCTTCATCAACCGACCAGGTCAGACTCATCGAAGACACGAGCTACGGCATGCGTCGCGTTGAAGTGCGGTGCAAAGCGTGTGAAAGCCATCTGGGGCACGTGTTTCATGGCGAGGGCTTCGGATTCCCTACCGATGACCGCTATTGCATCAATGCGATTTGCCTTGAAAGGCGCTACTAGCCGCCAGCGATAGCCGCTACGCCGAGAAGTGCAGCCGTGACACCGACATACTGCACAAACTGCAGACGCTCTTTAAGGATCACTAAAGCAAGCAGCACAGTCGCGACCGGATAGAGAGAGCCGAGCACCGACACCAGCGACAGCAGATCACCGGTCGTGGCGATGCCGAATGCGACATTGGCCAACACGTCGAAGGCGCCAGAGACGGCAACCATTGGCCAGCTAATCGTCGAAAACTCGAAACGTGTCTTGGTCACCGCAACGCCCACTGCAGCGATCGTCACCGAGAAGCAACGCATCATCGTCATCGTGGTGATAACGCTGTATTCGCTTCCCTTGGCGATAGCCCATAGAGCCACGCCAAACCCGCAGGCAGCGCCAACTGCGTACAGCACCGGCTTGGGGTCGGCTCCACCATTGAGCTCTGGTCCACTCGCGAGAACTACGCCGACAATGGCGAGGATGACTCCGACCAGCTGGAGTGCCGATGGCGAATCACCTGAAAGCAAGCCAGCGCTGAGAGGCACGAGCGCGCCGAGCGCAGCAATCGGAGAGACGATTCCCATGCGGCCCGTAGCTAGGGCCTTGTAAAACATCGTGATGCCAGCGAAGCCACTCAGCCCCGACAGCAGCGCCCAGCCCAGGGCGCGGGTGTCCCAGTCGAAGCCCCACGTGAGGCCAATCCCGACCATGATCAGCAAGCCGACAAACTGGGACAGGCCCGCGATGACGGCGGAGGGGGTGCGCTTCGAGGCAAGCCCGCCGACGAAATCAGCGATACCCCACATAAGGCTGCTGACAAGTGCCAGGATGAGAGACATAGGCGGACTTTAGACGCAAGCCGCCTGGGCACGGCGTGCCTCGGCCATGAACCCGCCGCGCTCGAATAATCTGCCCAAGTGAGTGCGCAGACCAACCAACGCGACCTGTGGCGAGAGATCCTTGCCACGATTGAGTCGACGATTAAGGACCGCACCGTCCGACCCGAAATAGCCCTGGAGACTGCTCCAGCTCCCGCCCGCCTCGCGACGCACACGGCAGCCATCCTTGCCGACGTCGACCAGGATGGTCACGAGGTCGGCAGTGGCCGACTGGTTGTTCTCTACGAACCAGAGTTCCAGACCAACTGGGATGGGCATATCCGCTGCGTGGCATTCGTGCGTGCCGAACTTGATGAAGAGCTAGTGACTGATCAGCTGCTATTGAAAGTGGGCTGGTCCTGGATCACCGAAGCACTCGAAGAGCGTGGCGCGGAAGCAGTCGCACTCAGCGGCACTGTCTCGCGCAACGGCAGCCAGTCATTTGGAGATCTCGCTGAGCGGGCGCCAGAAGGATCGGTTGAAATTCGAGTCTCGTGGACAGTCCCAGACTTCAACGAAGTTCACAACCACATCCTCGCTTGGTGCGACATGCTCGCGAAGACGTGCGCGCTACAGCCGCTCACAGACGGCGTAGTCAGCATTTCTCGTGTTGGCAGGTCATGACCGAAGAATCCACAGCCGTCGCTCTCAACGAACCGAGAGACGGACTGCCAGCTGTCATTGAAACAACAGATGCACTAGAGCGCGCCTCTGCTGCGATTGCTTTAGGCCATGGACCTATCGCTGTAGATGCGGAGCGGGCCTCCGGTTACCGATACAGCTCTCGCGCTTATCTCGTGCAGGTTCGCCGCGAAGGCGCCGGCACTTTCTTGATTGACCCGACCACTGTCGATGATGTCAGCTCGTTGGCGCAGGCAATCAATCCAGTCGAATGGATTTTGCATGCCTCCACGCAGGACATTGGTTGTCTCGTAGAACTAGGCCTCAAACCAACCTCACTTTTCGACACAGAGCTAGCTGGCCGATTGCTCGGTCGCGCGCGAGTTGGCTTGGGAGCGCTTCTTGAAAGCGACCTCAATGTCTTGCTCGCTAAAGAACATTCGGCCGCAGACTGGTCAACGCGTCCACTTCCAGAGCCGTGGCTCCTGTACGCCGCGCTCGATGTCGAATTGCTGGTGGAACTGCGCGCACACTTACGCGAAGAGCTCATCGCACGCGATCGCTTGGAATGGGCAGAGCAGGAATTCGCATACTTGACGACGTGGCGTCCACCTGGTCCTCGTGAAGACCCATGGCGCAAGACGTCTGGCATTCACACTGTTCGCCGGCCAGAACAACTAGCTGTGGTGCGCGAGCTTTGGCAGCTGCGCGACCAGATTGCGCAGGAGAAAGACAAAGCTCCGGGGCGAGTGTTGCCCGATGCAGCGATCATCGACATCGCCAAGAAGGATCTCAAGAGTGCTCGCGATGTGTTCAAGCTCGAGAGCTTGCGCAATCGCGGACACAAAGCGCTCGCGGACACGTGGTGGGAGGCTCGAATTCGCGCTCTCGAGTCCAAGAACCCTCCAAAGGCTTCTCCTAAGGGAACTGTTCTTCCTCCACCGAAAGCCTGGGCAGAGAAGAACCCTGAGGCCGCGCTTCGCTGGGAAGCGGTTCGACCAGCGATCAACGAGCTCGCTGCCGGTTTTGAAATCGCGCCAGAACTTATTGTGTCGCCAGACATCGTTCGTCGACTCTGCTGGGAAGGCGGCAGTCGCTTGCACGACGGCGAAGAACTCCGCGAATGGCTTGGCCAACAGCACAGCCGTCCGTGGCAAATCGATTTGCTCATCGAGCCAGTTATCGCCGCGGCTTCAACTCTCAACGAAGAGTAGACAGCACCAAAAGCTCTGAAGCGCTCGGCGTCTTAGCGGTTCAGCGCCTCGAGTGCGTGCAGAATTCTGTCGACTCCCGCATTGACTGTGAAACCTTGCTCTTGTTGAAGCGCTGCTCTGCTCGCATGATCGAGGAATTGATCATCGACAGCAATCGAGACATGTTGCTTCAAAACGCCGCAGTCCGAGAGCTGTCGCGTCACCGCATCACCCACACCTCCGACTCGAATGCCGTCTTCAATCGTGACAACGATGCGAGCTGAGTTGGCGAACTGAGTGATGGAACTAGGAAGCGGCTTGAGACACACCGGATCTACGACGGTCACACTGATCTGTCGTTCCTCGAGCTCATCAGCGATACCGA